>JBDHMC010000362.1:0-3280 GCA_039656355.1 Gemmatimonadota bacterium
CCTGGAGGGCCCTGGAAAGGGTATGATGCTGAACGGCATCGGTGGAATCTTTCTCCAAGCTGTACCGGGCCGCCGCCTCAGCCTCGGGGTATCGGCCCTGCCGGTCGTAGATGTGGGCCAGGAGACCCGGAGCGACGCCGAATTCTGGCCTTTGCTTCCAAGCATAACTCAGAAGAAGTTCGGCGGCGTCGATATGACCAGCGCCGATGAGGTTCCGAGATACCCCCACCATGAGGTTGTAGTGGCCACCAAGGATTCCGATTGCGACCCTATAAGCTCGAAGGCCTTCCCTGACCTGTCCCGCCGTGAAGTAGGAATCGCCGAGCACCCATTGGGCCCGGCCAGCTTCTGGATGGTCGGAGGTCAGCACATGAAACACCTCCATGTTGTTCTTCCAAGTGGGGGTCCGGGTCCAGGTGCGCCCACACATGAGAACAATGGCCACCACCAAGATGGTCGGTGCCAGACGGGGGCGAGTTTGCCAAAGCCGGAGGATGGCCCATGCGGCGGCGGCCACGAAGCCCACGGAGGGTAGGTACAGGGTCCGCTCGGACAGGAGGATGCCACTCAGAAAGAAGAAATTCGATGTCGGGGAAATGGTGATAACGAACCACACCGCCCCCCAACCAATGGCCCGTGAACTCAGACGCTCGGGGCTCAAGACTCCGCGTCGCCAGGCCACGAAAGCCAGCGCCAGGATTCCCAGGACGAGGATGACGCCGGTGATATTCACCGAACTCCAGCCATAGGCGATGGGAACCACCGCCGGCCCATAGTCTACGGAGAGATCCAGAGGGAAAAAGAGGAGACGGATGATGTGGGGCCACGTCGATGTGACCGTCCAAATCCTTGGGATCTCCGTCAATATGCTCGCGCCCAGGGGGGCGTAGGGTTTGGCCAAACTCCCCAGGACAAGAAACCGCCCAAGAAGGACGACCCCGGCCACAGCCAACATCCCTCCGTACAGAATCCACCGCCGGCGCAGGTAGGAACCCAAGTCCTTCACGCCGATGTCCTCTCTCGAGCTGTCCAAGAGGAGGACAACACCCAGGAGGGTGATAGCACTCTCTTTCGTCAAAAACGCCAGGAGATAGAGGGAGAGGAAGGCAAGAAGACGGCCTGGCGCCATTCTCTTCCGAGCCCGGAGAAGGAGTAGGGAGGCCCAAAGGAAGAAGAAGGCCGAGAGAATCTCCGCCACCCCTACCACGTTCGCCACCGCCTCGACATGGACCGGGTGGACCGCAAACAGGAGCCCTCCGATGAACGCCCCTGCCACCGGCAAGATCGCTCCAAGAAGGCGCACGACCACGACGGTCACGGCAGCGTGGAAGAGCACGTTTACGACGTGGAACCCGACCGGATTCCCGTCGAAGAGGGCCCATTCAGCACCAAAGAGGGCAGTGACCACAGGTCGCCAAAGCCCCAATCCCGTGCCGTACCGGCCCGGCCAGTAGGGTTCCACAAGGGCCTGCGGGAGGGTCTCCAGGCTTTGGATCCCCCTGTTTTCCAGGACGATGAGATTATCGTCGTAGGCAAACTCATTCCCAGGGGCGTTGGAGAACACCGCAATAGCCAAAACCCCACAGATGACCGCCGCCGCTCGCAAATTCCTGAAGGGTGAATCCCAGAGTTTCACTGCGTAGATCCTCCATCCGTTCGAAGGCTACCGGCCCGGTCTCGGGCCGCAACAGCCTCATCCGTCTCCCCTAGGGCCTCCAGGATATCGGCCAGCCGGGCCCACTGATCCGCTGCGGTGGAGTCCATACCCAGGGCTACTCGCCTGGCCCGGAGCGCCGCTTTTAAATCGCCCTTGAGGATGTAGCTCTCCGAAACCGCTCCCCAAAGGTCCGGGTGGAAGCCCGCAGTCGCCAGCCCGGCCACGGCAACCCGGTGAGCCTCCCGTCCCCTTCGTTGCCGGAGGAGCTGGGCGGAAAGAAGGCGGTATGCGTCATCCCTGGACGGGGCGATCTCAATGGCCCTCGCCAGCAGGGTTTCCGCCGCTGCCCACTCCCCCATCCGGCCATAGAACTCGGCGACCTCCGTCAGGGTCCCGTATCGTCGAGGGGCCAAACGCAGCGCCATGGAGAACTCCTCCCTGGCAGCTTCATTATCCCCCACCAGATCCAGCCCGGATCCACGGTTCAGGAAGGAAAGGTGGGATTCAGGATGGTCTCTGTTCAGGGTCTCCAGCACGGTATAGGTATTCAACCACGCGGGATTCCTGGTAACGGTGCGGAAAAAGAAGACGAGAAGGACCCCGACTCCGAGGGCCAGAGCCGTACGTCGAAACACCAACCTCGCACCCAGAAGCCTGGATGTGACTCCGGCGGCTGCAAGAGAGAGCCCGACAGAAGGCAGGTACAGGGTTCGCTCTGCCAGCAGAACTCCCGTCGGAAAAAGAAGATTGGAAACCGGGAGTACCACCAGGGCGAACCAAAGGACTCCCAGAGTCACGAGGGGCATGACGGGGTTGGCTCGGGCGGCCCGGACCGCGCAATACACGAGCCCCATGATTACCACAGCTCCAAATGCCACGCTCAGGTCCACCCCCTCGGCCGGGAAGAGGACCCCCGGCGCATAGTCGATGGCCAGATCCATGGGGAAGAAGAGAAGCCTCGCGTATTGCACCCAGAGGGCGACGGCAGTGAGGATCCGCTCTCCCGAGCCCAGAGCCTGAAAAATGGGCGCCGAAACCTCACCTGTCAGGGTCCCGAGGACCATTCCCCTGACCCCCAGATAGGCCAGAAGTACCACGAGGAGAAGGAGGAATGTGGGGGTCTCACTCAACAGACGAGAGGGAAGTGACGGACCAGGAGTTCCCGGCCGATCCACCGTATGCCCGGGCTCCTCCGGCACTCTCGATCGACCCACCAACAGCGGGCGAAAAGCCTCCAGAAGGAAGAGGGCGGCGGGAAGGGTGACCCCAATCTCTTTGGCGCCGATGGAGAGAAAATACAGGGCCCCTAGCCCCAGAAGTCTCGGGACACGTCTCCACCCCCCCCAATCCACCCCCTTCCAGTAGAGAATGCAGGCCGCCAAATAGAAAAGGGCAGAATAAAGTTCCGCCCGTCCCACCACGTTGGCGACCGCCTCGGTATGGAGAGGGTGCACGGCAAAGAGGGCCCCTCCCACCAAGGCAGGGAATACTGCACCCACTTCCAATAGCAGCAGGAAGACCAGCAGAGAAACCAGAGCGTGGAAGACCAGATTGAGTAGATGATACCCAAAGGGATTATCCCCAAACGCCGCCCACTCGAGGGTGAAAGAGAGTGAGGTCAGC
>JBDHMC010000363.1:0-3246 GCA_039656355.1 Gemmatimonadota bacterium
CCCAGATGAATGCAGCAATCCTTGGATGGCCCCTTGCACCAGATGAATCTCCCTGGCGGTCGGTAACCACGATGCCCGCAGATCTATCTTCAGACCTCAGATCGTCCTCGGTCTTTTCAATCCGTCCCTTGTTCATGATCTCCAGATCCCATCCGAGAGTGTCAGCCGGCCAAAGCTGGTTAAAAAACCAATCACACAGCCTTTCTTTCTTTAGCAGTGGCCGTGCCGAACCAGGGTCATAGGCTTAAGTACTTATCAGAAAAGAGATTAGGTGGGAATAGGAGAATGGTGGGAGTCGGAAAGTGTAACTCCTATGGGACACCTCCCGTGTGCATTTGACACGGACAGGTGTGGGAGGGATATCTCGGGGTAAGCCTCAATTTCCTCGGCGGTTCTTCCCCTTCCTCCCCTGACGTCCTTTTCCACTCGGTGCCTGCGACGGTTCTTGGTATGGCGTCGAGTCTTTGAAGCACAAGAAGAGCTGGGGGTCAGAGAGATCCGCCAGATCCCCTGCGGAGAAAAGCGCCCGCCGCAGAGGGCGCTCTGGCTCTTCGGCCTTGGCGAAACTCAACTCCATGACAGGTACGGTTCGTAAAGGGAGGATGCCACTGGCTGACCGGCCACACACCGTTACGATCCAGTCCAGGCCTTCCTCCTCATCATGAACCATCCGCGCTTCGTCTTTGCGTTCCTTTTCCTCGTCTTCCCCCCCTTCCATGACGGCTCTGACCGGTGTGGGCCGGCGCCCCTCCTCCACTTCGGGAGACTCCGCGGGTTCTTCGGTCACTGGCATCGGGGCCGTCACTGGCATCGGGGCCGTCACCGGCCTTGCGGCCGCCAACGGCCTTGGGGCCGAGACCGGTCCCTCCTCGGGGGACGGGATTTTCGCATCTAGTTCCCCCGCAGGGGGGGGAGTTTTCCCGTGGTTCTGGTCCCGCATCTGCTTCGTTCCTCCCGTTGTTGGTATCTGTGAAGTTTGTAGGGATGCCCCTCCCACTTCAAGGACGGCGGGTCAGGAGCCTGCCCGCACATGGGGTGCAATCGCCCACGGGTTTCTCGAGAGATCCCTTGGGGACATGAAAGCTAAGAGGTATGTTGTTTTCCCTGGCCTGGAGTCCCAGCCACCGACACAAACCGCGATTCTGCCCTGCCGAGGTGGGGCAGGTATTTCGCCCTGGAGTCCCTGAAGATGGAACCCCCTCTCGACCCACTGTTTCAGCCCGAATCCGTCGCCGTCATCGGTGCCAGCCGAAACGCTGGAACCATTGGGTACCAGATTGTGGACAATCTCGTACGGCACGGTTACAAAGGGGTGGTTTACCCTATCAACCCCTACGCTCGGGCCATCCATTCAATCCAGGCCTATCCGTCGATTTCGGCAGTTCCCGGGCCTGTGGACATGGCGGTGGTGGTGGTCCCCAAAGAAACCGTCCTGAAGGTTGTGGATGAGTGTGGACAAAAGGGAGTGAAAGGGGTGGTGGTCATTTCAGCCGGCTTCCGGGAGGTTGGAGGCGAAGGTTTGGGCCGAGAAGAGGTGCTTCTCAAGATCGTCCGGCGCCACGGTATGCGTCTCGTAGGACCGAACTGCATGGGGCTCATGAACACAGCCCCCGATATTTCCATGAACGCCACCTTCGCACCCACCATGCCCCCGGCCGGAGCCACCAGCTTCCTGAGCCAGTCTGGAGCACTCGGGGTCACGATCCTGGATTACGCCGCCGAGTACGGCATCGGTATCCGTCAGTTCGTGTCCATCGGAAACAAACCCGATGTGAGCGGAAACGACCTCATCGAGTACTGGGAGAATGACCCCGGGACCCGGCTCATCCTGATGTACTTGGAGAGTTTCGGGACCCCCAAACGTTTCATCTCCGTGGCACGGCGTGTCTCGAGGAAGAAACCGATCGCTGTCGTGAAGTCTGGGCGTACCCAAGCCGGAGCCCGAGCCGCAACCTCCCACACCGGGGCTCTGGTGGGAACCGACCTGGCCATCGATTCCCTCCTCGCTCAGTGCGGGGTCTTAAGAGCCGATTCCATCGAAGAGCTTTTCGACCTGGCCATGGCATTCGAAGACCTCTCTCCGCCCGCCGGGAATCGGGTAGCCATCGTTACGAATGCAGGAGGCCCTGGAATCATCATCGCGGACGCCTGCGAGTCGGCAGGACTGGAGGTCGTTGAGTTGGGTTCTGAGACTCAGGCCCGCCTCCGGGGGATATTCCCGGCGGAAGCCTCTGTCAGAAACCCGGTGGATATGATCGCCTCCGCGACCGGGAAGAGTTACGAGGGGGCACTCCGCATCGTTCTGGAGGACCCTAGTGTGGACGCTGCCATCGCGGCGTTCGTTCCCCCTCTCGGAATCAAACAGGCTGACATAGCCGCGAGCATCGTCGCCGCCGTTGAGGGTGGGGGAGAGAAGCCGGTGTTGGCGGTCCTGATGGGGCGGGAGGGGTTACCCCAAGGGATTGCCGAGCTCAACAAGGCTGGAATCCCGGCGTACCGATTCCCGGAATCGGCCGCGAGAGCTCTGGCCGCCATGCACCGGCACCGGGTATGGGCGGAACGGCCCGTTCTGGAGCCCGAGGAATTCGAAGTGGACCGGCCGGCCGTGGAAAAAATCCTCGATGAGGTCGTGGCCTCGCGGCGAACTCAACTGAATGAGGTTGAGGCCCTCGAGGTGTTTCGGGCTTATGGCATCCCCACTATTTCCTACAGAATAACCCTCTCGGAGGAGGCGGCCGTCCAAGCAGCCGAAGAGTTGGGGTTCCCCGTCGTCTTGAAGGTCTTGTCACCCGATGTGGTCCACAAGACCGATGTAGGGGGCGTGCGGGTAGATCTTCGATCTGCCGCCGAAGTCGAAGAAGCCTATCGCGGGATCTACCGGTCGGTTGGAGAGCGGCACGAAGAGGCCAATATCCAGGGGGTCTTGGTGGAACCTTACCAAAAAGGAGGTCAGGAAGTCATCATTGGGATGTCCACGGACGCCCGTTTTGGCCCCATCCTGATGTTCGGCATAGGCGGGATCTATGTGGAGGCGATGATGGACGTGGCCTTCAGGGTCCACCCGGTCACTCGAACCGACGCTGAGGAGATGATCCGGTCCGTCCGAGGTTTCCCTCTTCTGGAGGGAATCCGAGGTGAAACAGGGGCCGATCTGGACTCCCTGGCAGAGGTAATTCAAAGAATCTCACAACTGGTTGGGGATCACGATCGGATCGCGGAATTGGACCTGAACCCGTTCATGGCCCT
>JBDHMC010000364.1:0-3228 GCA_039656355.1 Gemmatimonadota bacterium
GAGCCACTCTGGAACCTCCAGGTAATGGATCCTGACCCTGAAAGTCCTGTTTCAACCTGCCCGAACCTGCTCTCATTCTCGCTGATTCTGCCCCATAGTAACTCAAGGCTGGCGGTTCTCTGGAGATCCCTGAGAACGCTCTTAAACCCTGTACTCGACCACTTCTCCTCTTGGCCTATAGCGACTCGAATGACCGTAGGTGTCCTCTACTCGGGCCACCGTTTTGTGGCCTAGCTCCTTTGCCACAGTCCAGAGGGAGATCTGCTTCCCACCGTCTGTTGTCTGGAGTCGTGCTGTGGCGTAGGTGTGGCGGAAGAGTTTCGCAGTCGGAGCGTTCGAGATCCCTGCCTCCTTAGTTACATCTCTCAGCATCTTCCGAAGGATTCCTCGAAGCTGAGGCCACAGCGGTATGGTCCGTTCGCTCCACCCTCGCTTCAGGGGTCGCCATTGGTTGGGTCGGATACTGACTATTTCCGCACCGAAGTCCACGTCTCCCACCCGAAGCCCAAGGACTTCCGCCTTTCTGCCACCTGTGAGGAGGAAAGTGCCAACGATGGCATAAAGAAAGCCCTGTCACCCTTACTTCCAAGGATAACAGGGCTTACCTGCAAGTGGGCCCAGCAGGACTTGAACCTGCGACCGTCGGATTATGAGTCCGCTGCTCTGACCAACTGAGCTATGGGCCCGGTGCTGCAGGAAATTTATCAGACCAAGGAACCGGCAGCTACCTCTCCTACGCCACCTCCCCCATCCCCTCCGGCCGGAACCTCAGCCTCGCTCCGAGTCCGCCCCCCAGCTCATCCAACCGTTCCGAGGGGAGGCTCCCGAACACACGGACCTCAGCACCCTGTTGAAAGGCTTTGGCCACACATTGGTCGGCGAAATCCGGATTAGCCTCCACGAACGAGCGTGAAAGGATGAGAATATCCACGCTCCCGTGGTCGAGGGCCTGCACCGTGTCTTGCCCACCCAGGGACCCATTGCCACGAGAGTACGCCTGCTCGACCACCTGATCCAGCAGAGCCGTCTGCCGGCGTTTGGACAGTGTCGAAGCTGCTTCGGCCGTGGCTGCCTTCACTTCCGCCATGGTCATCTCGAGCCACAAGGAGGAGTTCTCCAGGATCCTCGAGTCCAAACCACCGGACAACAGGGACCTGAGAGTACCCACCGCTTCGTGATCCCCACCGAGCAGCACAAAGCCCTCGGACCCGGCCAGGTTATCGACCAGGCTCTTCACCTCCTTCAGCATCCGGTCCGTACCCACCTCCAGGTATTTCTGGGCGGCGTCGGTGGCCGTTTCGCCACGACTGCCCGAGTGCTTGGAGGCCCTCCGGGATGAGGCCGAGTCTGAGAGGTCCCCCATGAAGGTGTCGGACCTGAGGTCCTCCACCTCGGTTACCTCCCCTTCCTTGTAGAGGAACACCCGACCCCGCCGGCCGTCCACCAGGACGGTGACCATGGGTCTGAGCTGTTTCAGGCCGCGGATGTAGGGGGCCACGCGAACTCCAGAATCCCACCGGACAAGCGTCGGCACCTGAACCGGAAGGGTTTCGGAGTGACGGAGCCCATCGGCTGTAGCGAAGGCCACGTACCCTTTCCCGGGAAGGAAGGATTCGAAACCGTCCAACTCTTTCAAAACCCCTGCTCGGGCTGCCTCAAAGGCTTCTTTGTCTTGGGAATCTGAGAGGTCCAGTCGGTGCTCTTCCCGCTCCAACTCCTGCGCCAGCCGCCGCCGCCACACCCGGCGCAATGCCGGGTCCTTCCCTACTCCATCCACATAAACTGTGAGCACTTTCTCCTGTTGAAGTCCACGATAGAGATCCGCCAGTTGATCCCTGGTCAGCATAGGCTGCCCTCCGATCTCGGCGTGTTTGGGGCTCCACTTGTTCGATTCTCCATTATAATGCGCGGTCTCTTTGAAGCGGCACTTTTTCTTTGCTACCGCCCTAAGCGGTTCTGTTCTCGCGGCGAGATCCCTTTTGACACCTCAACCGAGACGTGGCTAGCTTTTGATCTTACCTCAGGGAGAACCGAAATGAGGGTGATCATCGTAGGCGCCGGGGAGGTGGGATACCATCTAGCCGAGCGCCTTTCTCTGGAAAGCCAGGACGTCGTCATTGTGGAGACGGATCCCGAGCAGGCCGAGCGGGCTTCGCAGCTCCTGGACGTCATGACCGTAGTAGGAAACGGAGCCTCCATCCCGGTTCTGGAGGCTGCCGGGATTCGGGATGCCCGCATCCTCCTGGCCGTCACCAGCCAGGACGAGGTGAACCTCATCTCCTGCCTGGCCGCTACCCGCCTGGGCGTAGACTTCACCATCGCCCGAATCAGCAATCCCGACTATTACGCTCGGGGAAGCGTCCTCTCCCGGGAGCGTCTGGGGATCGATCTCATGATCAACCCCGAGCGGGAGGCCGCCGAGGAGACCTTCCAGCTCCTGCAAAGCGCAGCTGCCACAGATGTGGCCAACTTCGCCAAGGGGCAGGTCCAACTCATCGGCTTGGTGGTGCGTGAAGGTGCCATGGTGGCTGGAAAGTCCGTAGCCCGTTTGGCGGCCGAGCTAAACGAGCGGAAGGCGTTCCATTTCGTACTTGTGGCAATTGTGAGGGATGGAGAGACAACGATCCCTGATGGATCTTCCAGGATCGAAGTCGGGGATCATATCTATGTCCTCTCCCCATCCACTGAAGTGGCCTCTATCCCCCCTCTGGCCGGGTACGATCCTTATCACCTGGAACGGGTCATGATCGCCGGGGGAAGCGCCGAGGGCCTCTTCCTGGCGGAAATGCTGGAAAAACAAGGGGTCGAGTGTACGATCCTGGACAACGATCGCAGGCGATGCCTGGAGCTGGCAGAGGCTCTGCCCAAGTCCCTCGTTCTCCACGGGGACGCCACCGACACGGAGCTTCTGGAGATGGAGGGCGTGAGCGGGTTGGACGGATATGTTGCAGCCACCGGCCATGACGAAACCAACCTTCTGTCGGGCCTGGTGGCAAAGTCCGTCGGAGCCCGGAAGGTGGTGAGCCTCATCGAGAAGTTCGACTATCTCCCCTTGGTCTCGAAAGTGGGGCTGGACGCAGCGGTCTCTCCTAGAATGTCGGCGGTAAACGCCATCCTCCGCTACGTCAGGAGGGGACGGGTGATGACCGTTGCGACACTCAAAGGCATCGAGGCGGAAGCCATCGAGTTCAAGGTGGCCAAAGACTCGCCCATCGCGAACCAGCTCAT
>JBDHMC010000365.1:0-3210 GCA_039656355.1 Gemmatimonadota bacterium
TCGGCCAGTACAAGTGATCGGGAGAACGGCAGGATCACGGATCTCTTTTGTGAGAATCTCCGGCGGTTTCTGGCGGGCCAACCGCTTCTGAACGCCCTTGACCTCGGGAAGGGGGCTTGATCATACCGGGTTCGAGCTATCCCCCCCTCACAGAAACCTGTAACTCCAAATCCTGCCGCCGGTACATGCAGAGCCCATCTACGTCTTCGCACACGTAGTACAGGGCATAGGCAGGAATAGTGGTAACACCAGACCCTCGGCGCTCAGGGGCACGAACCTCCACTTCCAGAATACGCGTTTCCTGGCTAGTTGCCTGCGGCGGGAGGGGAAGCGTCAGGTAATGCCGCTCCACTTCCCAGCCTCGCGGGGGATCGATCCATAGCCCGAGCTCCTCGGCTTCGTTGTTCCAATGTGAAAGGTTCTCCTCGACGGGCCGGAAGACGACGTGGAAGCGCGCCGTTGCACCGGGGTCGATGACCGGCGGAACCGCAACCACCTCGATCCCGATGAAAGGTCCCTCATCCCGTAGCACGCGCCCCCGGGGATCGGGATCCTCTTCCGGCGCTGTGGAAGCCGAGAAATCTCTGGTGGGTTGGGCGAACTCTGCACCACGGGGTTCAATCGCGAGGGGGGATGGAGTCTCACCCTCTGCTTCGAGTTCGGCTCTCGCGGTGTTCACCCAGTCGTAGAAGGAGTACGGCTTATCGAGCCGGGGACCATACTGTTGGATTCGCCGCCGAAAAATGTACTGGTTCGGATTGATCTCGAGAGCATCGGACCAGTGCTGCACGGCCCGGTTGAAATCTCCTTCCTGACGAGCATCCGAGTCGTATCGCATACGATAGGCCACCCCTAATCTGAACCGTGCCATCGCATCGTCGGCATTAAGCCTGACTGCGGTTGTATAGGCGCCCATGGCCTCGTCCCGTCGCTCTCCCCCACCCCATACAGCGAGTGCATAAGCATACGCCATCCATACATCGACATTCTCAGACCCGGATGCCGGCCTCAGGGCATCGAGGTTCGGAGTTTCGGGTCCAACGCTACCAGGAGGGTCCGGCGGATCGAAATCCTGAGAAAGAAAGGTCCGCTCGAGGAGCTCGACGTCACCACGAGGGGGGTTGATTTGGCGAATCACTCCGTGCTCATCGATCGCAAGGGTAATGGGCACGACCGGAACGCCAAGGAGATTGTACGAGTCCACCAGAATCGGCCACTCCATGTTCTTCCACTGCATGAACAGGCGAGCGCGATCGGGGTGTTGTTCCTGGATGACGCCGACCATCTGGAGCTTGCCGGCGGCCTGCAAGTCCTTCGTCGCGTCGTGCCACACGGGCACGTGCACTCGGCAGCCTGCTCACCAGGAGGCAAAGACGTGGAGCAGCGTCTTCTTTCCGCGAAAACCCACTAAAGATGCCGGCTGACCGGACTCCAAAGACGGCAAAGCGACTTCCGGAAACTGTTGACCGATCTGGAACCCTGTCCCCCCTCCACGGCTTTGTGCGCTCACCACCCCCACACACGTGACGCTGAAGAATAGGGCTAGCGAAAGAACCGCCGATATGCGGTGATGAACCATGCTTGACTCCCTTGTCGAGGTAGCGCCAGGTAGCATCAATAGGACGGCGCGCGCCTTGGCTCAAGGAAAATCGTGCACGGACAACTCTTCGACCTCGCGGAGAGGACCTGACTGAGAGGCTACCTCCCGCTACCGGCCTGATACCCGTCGGTCAGGGTTTTCAGGAAAGCCACAATGCTTTCCATCTCCCTGGGGTTGAGACCCAGGTCCCCTAGCTCGTCCTGGTTCACATCAGTGGCTACTTCTGGTGCCGGCCACGGCGCCACATCCCTCGAGTTGTAGAAGCTCACCACCTGGTACAACGAGTGAAACACACCGTTGTGCATGTAGGGACGGGTGACAGCAACGTTCCGGAGTGTCGGCACCCGGAAGAATCCATTGAACTCCGGATCGCCGACCACGGGCCCAAGCCCCAGGTCCACGAAATCCACTCCATCCGGATTGAATTCCGGGGGAAGAAGATAAAAAGGGTTCTCCGGGTTTTTCGGCGCCCCGAGGTTGTCGTAGGTGTAGTCCGTGAAGAGGGGGGGCGACCCGTCGGGACCGGGGCGACTGGGATGGCAAGCTGAGCAATTCCCTTTCCCCTCGTCTTCAAAGAGCGACAGCCCCTGCAGTTCCCCGTCGGAAAGCTGAACCTCACCTGCAAGATAGAGATCGTACTTCGAGTCGAACGGATTGAGCTCACTGCTCATCTCGTAGGCGGCGATTGCGTCGGCCATATGCTCGAAGGCCTCTTCAGCATCATCCAGGGCCCCCTCGCCATAAACCTCCAGGAACTGGGCTCGATACTGGGCCTCCCTAATCGCCGCTACCACCGCCTCAGCATCGGGATTGGCCATCTCCAGCGGATTGAGTGGGGGGCCCTTCGCCTGCTCAGCCAAGGATGCTGCCCGACCGTCCCAGAAAAGCCCACCCATCCAAAGGCTCTCGGTCTCGTCGAAGGTCAGAGGGGGGATGTGGGCCGCGTAGGAAGCAGTCATGTCGTTTCGGTTGCCGTACCGATCCGGATGAACGCCTCGGGAGACCGGTAACTGTTGGTTCGGATTTCCGAACCCCGCACTGGGAGAGTGGCAGTGTGAGCACGCCTGCCCCGGCGGGGTGGATAACATGGGATCGAAGAAAAGGAGCTTCCCCAGACTCTCCTTCGCTGTTAGGGAAACTTGTTGAGCAACGGCCGGGGTGTCCCCGGCAGGGGGCCCTGGCCCCTCACAGCCGAGAAAGGAAAGCACCATCAGGGGAAATAAAATCGGAAGAGCGGATTTCAGTCCACGCATGGTCAGACTCCAATCTCTTTGTCAGCCGCCTATCAGGGCACGTAGGCGATAGCGTCTATTTCAACCAGCAATCCGTGGGCAGGGAGGGCTGCGACCTGCACGGTTGTCCGGGCCGCCTTGTTCCCCGCCATCATTCGTTCGTAGACCGCATTCATCTGGGGAAAGTCCCGCATATCGGCCAGAAAAACGCCGCACCGTAGGACATGATCCAGGCCCGAGCCCGCCGCTTCCAGGATCGCGGCGATGTTCTTAAACACCTGCTCGGTCTGGGTATCAACATCTAGCCCTGCCAGCTTTCCCGTCTCCGGTACAGTCGCGCCCTGACCAGACACGAAGATGAGCTGACCGAAAGTGACG
>JBDHMC010000366.1:0-3207 GCA_039656355.1 Gemmatimonadota bacterium
TCCATCGGACTCTGTGAGCGACATAATCCAGGTGGATGGAGAGGTTCGAGAGGTCCGCATCCCGAGCGGCCCTGAGCAGGACCATGGTGCTGTCCAGGTTCAGCTCGGCTTGCTGGTCCAGGGCCTGGAAGTACAGGCGGCGGGCCCGATCCGGGTCGGCTTCAGACTGTCCGGCCAAGAACAGCGCCGCAGTCAGAAGCCCTGAGGCTATCCCCCCATTCTTGCCTCGAGGCTGTCGGCAAGGGCCTCCGCCAGGGCCGAAATCTCCCCCTGGATGGCTGCGGTGGCTCGGAGATCACTCAGGGCGGGCCCAACCTCCCCCAGTCGAAGCAGGGCCTTGGCCCGGTAGTAATGTGACTCAGCCAAGTACGGAGAGGTCCCCAAATCGATGACGATCCCGAATGCCTCGGCTGCGTCTAGAGGATGATCCAGCATGAGCAGGCTGGCGCCCAAAAAGAACTGAGCCGGGATGGGATCGGTACCGGCTTCCAGAGCCTCCTCCAAACTCGTCGCAGCAGCCCCGAATTCATCGGTGAGGTAGAGGAGCATGGCCCCGTCGAATAGGGAGTCGGCTGAAGCAGGCTCCTGTCGTACGGAAACCCCGAGATAGACCGGCGGCTGGGTCACCCTCCCCAGCTCGGACACGGCCTCCGGGACCCGGTCAGGCCCGAAGAAGACCAGGCCAGCGACCACTGCCGCCGTAGCAACCGGGAGCCAGACCTTTAATGGAATACTAGAGAAGCGAGGCGGGGACGGGTTCTTCGGGTCATGGACCGACACCCCTCGTTCGGCCTCCTCTCTTTTCAAATCCCGCAGGCTCTCGCGGATGGCGACGGCCTGAACCACCTCATCCTGACAAACCTGGCAGGTGACGAGGTGGACTTCGAACTCCTCCAATTCGGAGTCGGGAAGGGTCGCAGCCACATACCTCTCGACCATGGCGGCCCCTGCCACAACTTCGCAGGTCATATTATCAGTCATCCCCACCTCGGGGGCCGTGGGCTTCACCTTGGGTCCAAGCTCTCTTAAGTAAAGTATCTCTCGGGCCCGTTTCGTGACTCTTTCCAGCACCTCTTCCGTCCAAAAGGATTTTCCGGATTTTCTTGAGAGCCCGGGAGCGGCGTTTCCGTATCCTGCCAGGGGGCTCACCCAGACGAGCAGCGACCTCGCGTGGGGGAAGCCCCTGGAAGAAACTCAAATAAAGACATTCCCGGTCGGGTGGGGAGAGTGCTGCCAGAATCCTGGTAACGGCTTCCTTCTGCTCTTCAGAGATAAGGCGATGGAGTGCATTCGATGATGGGTTTTCGTCGGGAAGTTCAGGGAGGCGTTCCAGCGAGATTATCCGGGTCTTCTGCCTGAGGGTGTCGGCGATCACATGGCGGAGGACGCCCCGGAAATAGGCACCCACGTTCTCCGGGTTGTTGAGTCGGCCTTCCTCCACGGCCTCGAGCCCCCGAACCATGGCCTCCTGTACAGCCTCATCAGCCGCTTCGGGATCGTCCAGGGACCGCAAAGCCACGATCCGAAGACCGGACCGAAGCAGATTCAGGGCTTTGTCCTCCAACCGAGGTTGGGGCTCGGGCATCGACGCCTCTTGTGAGGGGACTCTAACCGGAGAGCGTCCGGATGGATCCTTTGGCAGGGACACCGATTACGCCCCCCTACTCCCCTCCCCTCTCATACTTCACCTCCCCACCCACGATGGTATAGACCACCTCAGTCGTTGGGATCTCCTCTTCCGGGATGGTGAGGATGTCCTTCGAAAGCACCGTGATGTCGGCGAGCTTTCCAGGGGTGAGGGTGCCTTTGATATCCTCCTCGAAGGCGGCGTAGGCCCCGTTGATCGTGTAGGACTCCAAGGCTTCCATTCGGCTCATGCGCTGGTCAGGGAAGAACACAGTGCCGTCTTTCAATACCCTGGAAACCGTTGAGTAGTAACTGTCCAGAGCACTCACATCTTCCACCGGGGCATCAGTGCCATTGGGAATCGTAGCGCCCGTGGCCATGAGCTTCTGCCAGACATAGGCGCCCTCTTCTGCCCTTTGTTCACCCAGACGCTCTAGCACGTAAGGGGCATCGGAGGTGCAGTGAATCCCCTGCATGGAGGGGAGTACTCCCATAGCGCCGAAGCGGGGAATATCGTCGGGATGCAGGTGCTGGCTGTGCTCGATCCTCCAGCGCCGGTCGTCGTTGCCCGGGAAGGCCGCAAAGGTCGCCTCGAAGATGTCCAGACTTTCCTGATTGGCCCGGTCCCCGATGGCATGGATGGCAATTTGAAGCCCAAGCTCAGCTGCGATCCGTGCAGCCTCCTCCACGTTCGGAACCGGCGCCGTGTTCAGGCCGGAGCTCGACGGGAGATCCTCATAGGGCTCTAGGAGCCAGGCCCCATGGGGCCCTAGTGCTCCGTCGATGGAGATCTTGATAGTGCCGACCCTCAGATTGTGATCGCCATAGTTGTCCGTCTTGTAGTCCGGGAAACGCGCTCTCAGTTCCTCGTTTCCGGTCCGGATCATGGCGTTCATTCGGACCCCGAGGGCTCCCTCGTCGATCATCTCCTTGTAGAGGTCGATGGTTCCGAACCCTACGCCGGCATCGTGGACCGAGGTAATGCCTTTCGAGAGTACTTCTCTATCGGCGAGCTCCATGACCTCCCTCGCATCGGGCTCTCTGGCATTGGCCCGAGCCGGTCCCAGAAGACGGCTCGCGTACTCCCTGAAGACACCGATAGGGTTTCCCTCACTGTCCCGAACGATTTCACCCCCTTGAGGATCTGGGGTCGTGCCATCGATTCCGGCCATCTCCATGGCTCGACCATTGGCATAGGTCGCGTGCCCACTGGCGTGCGTGAGGAGCACGGGGTTGTCCGGTGATACGGCGTCCAGCGTCTGATGGAAGGGGAGCCCATCCACATTCGGTTCAGGAGTTCGGTCCCATTTCTCCTGGTGCCAGCCCCGTCCCGCGATCAACTCCCCGGGTTCCGCCTCGGCCACCGCCGCAGCGACCATCTCCACAACTTCGTCCCAGTTGGCCACGTCCATGAGTTTCAGTTGGAGTTGGGCCGTGCCGATTCCGCTGAAATGCACGTGGCTGTCGATGAATCCGGGGATCGCGAGCTGGCCATCAAGATCGATGAGCTCGGTCCCGGACCCCTTGTACGCATCGATCTCATCGTTGGAACCTACGGCAAGGATCTTCCCGTCAAGGACG
>JBDHMC010000367.1:0-3206 GCA_039656355.1 Gemmatimonadota bacterium
TGGCTTCAGCCCTACTCGTGAAGCCCGCCGACACCCAGATGATGCCTATGGGTATTTTCGACTGCTGTGAGGAGGAGGCGGGAGAGGGCGATGGGGCCTATTGTTGTGCCGGATGTTGTTGGTGGATTTCGGACTGTGACTCGGACCGGGACTGCCGGGTGCAGGAAATGGAGAGACAACAGGTACCGCAAGAGAAGACAGTCTTCGGAGGGTAGCGCTACGGCCCACCAATAAGTGAGGCGTGATGCGTAACGTACTCCGGTTTTTCCTGGCCACGGGCACCTGGGCGGCTGCCCTGGTGATTATCGCCGCCGCCCACCAAGTGGCCACGGCTCCCCCTGAGGGATCATGGCACCTTACCGACCTGGTCTACCAAGTTCTGGCCTGGTTCGGTCTTGTCCTTCCGTTCGTCGCCTTCGCGGGAGGGTTGTCCATCTCCAGGGACTCATCCATTTGGTCCGCCGGCAAATACGCGGTCCCAGTAGCGGTCCTCGCGTACGTCCTGATAGCCTACGCGGCTCCTATCGCTCGGTACCGGATTCAGAGTTCTCGGGGCGTGGACGTCTCCTCCCAGTACCCCTTCGGCCCAAACACCCCCTCGGCATTTAAGGCCCTGAGGAACCAAGTGGAGACCGATCCGCCTCCTGAGTTCGGTTACTCCGTGGACCGGCCCTTCGAGCAGCCGCCGAGTTGGTTGACCTACCGTATCCACAGTGTGGCCGCCATCGCGTTTTTCGCCATCCTGGCTGCCCTCCTGGGTCGCCAGGCGGGCTTCCTCACCAGTGGCCTCTCCCCACCGGCCCGGCGGAACGAACGGTGGGCCATCGGACTCCTCAGTGCGGTGGCGTTCTACATAGCCGTAATGGTCGGGGAAGATTGGGTACGATGGGACCCGCTCCGTTCCGGGATCCTTGGAGCTTGGATCCCCTTGCTGCTGCCGTTGGCGGAGCTGGCGATTCTAGCCCGCCTCACCCATCTGCGACGCCGCCCACTGCACGCTTCGGCCCCCCCGAGCGTCTAGTGATTGACCTGGGGAAGTTTCGCCGGGGTGACCGGGCCTATCTCGAGGAGTTGGTGAGGGCCCACGGAAACTTGGTTCACCTGGTGGCCCAGGGGTACGGTAAGGACCCAGACCACATAAAGGACCTCTTTCAGGAAACCTGGATGCACGTGTTCCAGAAACGACTCACCTACCGGGGTGAAGGATCCTTCGAGGGTTGGTTGCAGAGGACCACCACGAGGGTTTGTATCTCCGATTTCAGACACAGAAAAGCCCACCGCAAAGCACAGGAACGTATGGGTCAGGAAGGGCGAGGGGACGCTCAGCACTGGAAGGAGAAGGATCCCATGGATGAGGCCGACAAAAGAGAAACCCACCTCAAGCTGCATCGGGCCTTGGCCCAACTCTCGAACCGGGAGCATGAAGCCATCTGCCTGAGGATCCTGGAAAAGAAAAAGACCGACGAGGTGGCCAGGATCATGGGCATCAAGAAATCGACCGTGCGATCCATCATCAGGCACGGTATCACCCGCCTTAAGAAACTCATGGAGGCTCCTGGAGATGAGCTGCCCGGATATTCATAGCCTTATCGACTCGCTGGCGCAGGAGGAGGCCAACCCGGAGATGGAGGCCCATCTCCACACGTGCCCATCCTGCAGGGGATACTTGGATTTGCTTCGGGAGATACCTGAGGCCTTCCACGCTGAGGTCGAGGTGCCAGAGGCTCTCGTTCAGCGGGTTATGGCCGGGATCCCTGAGGTGGACGTCTCGCCGGCGAAGCGGCATGCGGGCGGTCTACAGACCCTGGGGGCCGGTGTGTTGGGGTGGGCCACCGCCGTGGCCGCCATTGTGGCCACAGGGTCCGCCGAGGATGGAGGCCCCGCCACCATTCTGCTGGTATCCGTCATCGTGGGCCTCATCGCCAGCCTGATCCAGCTCCGCCTGCCGGAGGACTGGGATCCAAACGAGCAGCCCTGGGACCGGGGTCAGGCGAGCTGAGGGCCTGGGTCACCGTCGGATCCGTTCTGTTTCCAGAGGAGGGTCATCCCTGCCCCGAGGGCTTCCGTAGGCCGAGACGTGAATCCGTACCTGTGATAGAAGGACTCCGTGCCCACGGCCGACATGAGCCCCACGTAGGTGTCTTCCACGGCGTGCTCCGAGATGTACTTCATCAACCGACGCATGAGCGCGTCGCCCAACCCCCTCCCTTGGTGGGTCCTGACGACAATCACATCCTGGATGAAGAAACAGAGGCCATAGTCACCAACCACCCGGCCCATTCCAACCAGGTCCGAGTCGTCGAACACACAGACGGCAAAGCAGGAATGCGTAAGGGACTGCTCCGAAACCGTCCCGTCCATCTCCGGCCAGCCGGCGTCCCGCCGAAGTCGGTTGTAGTCTTCCGGAGTGGGGACAATCTCCTCGTAGCGCATTGCCTGGATCACATCAGTGGGTCCCAAGAAAAGAAGAGGAAACACGTGTCATTCTCCGAATCGACTATCGTGCAGTCCATGCGGACCCAGGTCAATCGCCTGTCTTGCTTTCCTACGCCGACACCCCCGACTTCGGCGGCTCACGCCTTCTCCTTCGACGTGTCGATGTAGCGATGGTTGCAGCAGTCGTGGCCCTGCATCAGCGTCTTCGATCGCTCCATTTTGAGGGCGGGGTTGAATGCCGGTGGCCAGTAGTAGTCCATGTTACAGACCGACGCGTGCCCGATTTCACCGTCGAGGCCCTCTTCCCGGAACACATCAGCCCAGAGGCATTCCGTCACCCTCAGTTCGAAAACCTTCTCTGTATCCACTACGACTTCGTGGGTGAGAGACTCGGCATAAGCCGGGGGCCTGAACTGAGCCACGAAGGTCTTGAAGGATGTGTCGGGTAGTGCTGCGGCCTGGGCTTCGCCCACCCGCTTCCCGTGATTTTCCGAGTTGAGATTCAGGAGACGGATGACTTCCTTTTCGTCCATCTCCTCCCGGAGCGTGTTGACGAAGGCGAAGAAAGTCCGGTTCGACATCTGACCCAGCTGCTTCGTGGATACGGAACGGTCTGTCTTCACATCGAATTTGTGAGTCTCCTGAAACGCCGGGTCCACGAGGGCCGCGGCAAGTCCCCTGGCTCCACCCAGACCGAGGCAGGCCATGGCACAGGCCGGCGCCGTCTTCACCAGAAGCTCACGACGGCCGATGGATGCTGCAGCTGCTTT
>JBDHMC010000368.1:0-3201 GCA_039656355.1 Gemmatimonadota bacterium
TCTCGGGCGAGCAGGTCGGTCCCTACCTGTACGACCGTGTCCTCCGTCCTATCGGGATGCCGGCAGGAATCCGGGCCAACGCCTATCGGGACATGCCGTATGCCGACAACCGGGAGTTGAACTTCTCGGACGAACCTGGCTGGGGTGTAGGCGGTGGTGAGGGGTGCGACGCGTATGGAGCCGACAAGAGCGACAGCCCTATTGGATACAACTCCATCGTCGGAAGCACGTTCAGGTGCACGGCCAGAGATTTTGCCAGATTGGGCTATCTCTGGTTGAACCGGGGACGATGGGGGAGCCAGCAGCTCGTTCCGGAAGAGTGGCTCCGAGTGGCCACCAAACGGTTTGTACGAGAGGACGGTACTACCCCCCACAACTACGGCTACACCTTTTGGATCCAGGACGGGCTGGAGGGGGTTCCGAATGACCTGTTCATGTCACGGGGCCACAATCTCAATCATTCCTATGTGATCCCAAGCTTGGATCTGGTCGTCGTCCGCCAGGGGAATCAAAACCGGCAAGTTCAAGGGGAGCCGTCCTTCCCTACGACCCTGATACAGAAGATTGTCGCATCGATTCCTGAGCAGGAGGCCTGACGATGCCCCGTCTCATCAAGAAGGAGGCTGAAATGGCTCGCGTTACAGTTCGTTTTCTCATCGCCCTCACGCTCCTCTTCCCAACGCTGGCATCCTCCCAATCATCCAACCCGAGTCCTTCCGTGGAGGAGGCTCTCCACGTGGTGGAGATCTGGCTGGACGCCCAACGCGATTACGACCGGCTCCCGGGCATTTCCGCCGCCATCGTGCACGATCAGGAACTGATTTGGAGCGGGGCCATGGGGATGGCTGACCTGGATGAGGAACGGGCCGCCACCTCCGAAACCCTCTATTCCATCTGTTCCATATCCAAGCTGTTCACCAGCGTTGCCATCATGCAGCTTCGCGATCAGGGCAAAATCCGTCTCTCGGACCGGGTGGCAACCCACCTTTCCTTCTTCGATCTCAAGCAGAAATACGAGGACTCCACGCCCATAACCATCGAGGGATTGTTGACGCATTCCGCCGGACTCCCCCGGGAGGCTGAATATCCCTATTGGAGCGGCCCCGAGTACGACTTCCCGACCAAGGAAGAGGTGATCGAGAGGTTGAGTGACCAGGAGACCCTCTATTCGTCTCAAACCCGGTATCAGTACTCCAACCTGGGCCTTTCCCTGGCCGGATATATCGTTGAGAGGGTATCGGGACAGCCCTATGACGAATACGTCCGGGAACACATCCTTGACCCTCTCGGGATGGAGGACACGTACCCTGAGATGCCTTCGCAGCATAAGGGAGGGCAGCTCGCTACGGGCTACGGGAACCTCACACGGAATGGCGACCGAAACGAAGTGGTGTTCTTCAAGGCGGAGGGCATCGCACCGGCTGCAGGTTATGCCTCAACCGTGGACGACCTGGCAAAATTCGCCCAGTGGCAGTTCAGAACACGGGGGGATCGCGAAGAAGTGCTCCACGGCTACACCCTAGCGGAGATGCAGCGGGTCCACTTCACCACCCCGGGCTCCAGCACCCTTCGAGGCCTGGGTTTCTCCGTGTCTAGCCGCGAGGGAGAGACCTTCGTGGGTCACGGTGGGAGCTGTCCCGGCTTCCGATCGCAGTTTTCCATGCAAAACGAGGACAAGATCGCGGTCGTTGTCATGGTCAATGCGACGGTGAGCCCAAGCACTTATCTGAATGGGATCTACGATCTGGTCAAGGACGCCCTTCGCGCCGAAGCGAAGCGAGTTGAGGTCGAAAAGGCCGATTCTGCTACCGCCGCTGCCGATCCCGAACCCGAGGCCGAGAAGGCTGGCGACACGCCGAGCGTCGACTATGAGAAGTACCTCGGCACCTACACCGGAGGTCTGGGGGGAGACGAGACCGTTGTTGTGCGCTGGAGAGGTGGAATCGGGACCGTCGGTTTCCCCTCGGACTCCCCGTCGGTGAGGGCCCTCGAACACGTTGAAGGGGATACGTTCCGTCGCGTGGGTGGTGAAGACGGACCCGGGTCCCAGGTGATTTTTGATACGGACGCCGATGGGCGCGTGACACGGATGCGCACCCCCCTGAACTACAGGACGCGGGTCTACCCGGAAGGAGGGTGAGGCTGGCCGGGCCGGGATGCTATCTTTCAAGGCGATTTCGTGCCTTCGGCCCTTCACCGGACAACCACAGTTCTAACAAGAAAAGCGACTACATGAACAAGTCACCTTCCATCATCTATACATGGACCGACGAAGGTCCCGCTTTGGCGACTTTCGCCTTTCTTCCTGTCATTCGTGCCTTCGCAGGTGCGGCCGGGGTTCCGGTAGAAACCCGGGACATTTCTCTCGCCGGACGGATCCTCGCCGTGTTCCCGGACGCTCTCGAGGAAAGCCAGAGGGTCTCGGATGACCTGGCTGAGTTGGGCCTCCTGGTCGACCAGCCAGAGGCCAACATCATCAAGTTGCCGAACATCAGCGCCTCCATCCCCCAGATGAAAGAGTGCATCGCCGAGTTGCAGGCCAAGGGGTACGGCCTGCCGGAGTACCCCGAGGAGCCGGCAAACGACGAGGAACGTGCCATCAGGGCACGGTACGACGGTGTGAAGGGGAGCGCCGTGAACCCGGTGCTGCGCCAGGGAAATTCCGACCGGCGAGCTCCCAAGGCGGTGAAAGAATACGCCAGGGAGAATCCTCCTCGGATGAGGGTCTGGCCGGTGGCCTCAAAGACCCACGTGTCCACCATGAGCAGCGGGGATTTCCGAAACAACGAGGAGACCGTGACCCTCAACGAGGGCACCACGGCAAGAATCGAACATGTGGCCGAAGACGGAACCGTCACCGTGTTGAAGGACTCCCTCCCTCTCCAGGCTGGCGAGGTTCTGGACGCCACCTTCATGAGCAGACGTGCCCTTGTGGACTTCCTCCGGGGGGAGGTCAACGATGCGAAGGAGAAGGGCGTGCTCTTCTCGCTTCACCTGAAGGCCACCATGATGAAGGTTTCCGACCCTATCATGTTCGGCCACTGCGTACGGGTCTTCTTCGAGGATGTGTTCACCAGGCACGCAACTCTGTTCGCGAAGCTTGGCGTCGACCCCAACAACGGATTCGGGGACGTTGTGGCGAAGATCGCAGACCTCCCCGGGGACCAGCGGGAAGCGATCGAGGCCGACATCCAGGGTGTC
>JBDHMC010000369.1:0-3197 GCA_039656355.1 Gemmatimonadota bacterium
ATCGATGGGGAGCTCCTGGTGAAGGCTGGGCAGCTCATCGAGGAAGACGCTTCCGATGCCATCGAGGACGCCGGGATTCAGGCTGTGAAGATCCGTTCCGTCCTCACATGTGAGGCGAAACGTGGGATCTGTCGCCAGTGTTATGCCCGAAATCTGGCCACCATGAAGATGGTGGATGGCGGAGAGGCTGTGGGAATTCTCGCCGCTCAGTCCATCGGCGAGCCCGGGACCCAGTTGACCCTACGGACCTTCCATATCGGTGGGACCGCAGCCCGAATCGCTGCCCAAACCCAGCGCAAGTCCAAAATCCACGGGACCATCGCCCTGGACCGGGTGACCTTCGTAGAGAGCCCCGACGATTTACGGATTATCACTTCTCGTGAGGGCCAGATTCTCCTGAAAACCAAGGAGGGGCAGGTGCGGAGCAGGTTGTCCGTGCCCTACGGAGCCACCCTCGCCGTCGATGAAGGTCAAGAGATCGAGGCAGGAGACCTTCTCTTTTCCTGGGATCCCTACTCGGAACCCATCGTGGCCGACTCCGCAGGGGTTATTGCCTTCCAGGATATCCAGGAAGAGCAGACAATGCGGGAGGAGTTGGATGAGTCGACGGGCCGCCGGCAGATGACCATCATCGAGGATCGGGAGAAGAAGCTCCATCCGTCGGTCCAGATCCGGAAGAAAACCAAAGGAAAGAAGCCTGGCGACAAGCTCCGGGAGTTCATTCTTCCCGTGGGGGCCCAACTCATCGTGCGGGACGGCGTTGAGGTCGCGCCGGGTGACACCCTAGCAAAAATCAGCAGAGAGGTCTACAAGACCCGTGACATCACAGGTGGTCTGCCCCGGGTGGCTGAACTTTTCGAAGCACGGCGACCCAAAGATCCAGCAGTGATCACCGAGGTGGATGGAACCGTCTCCTTTGGTGAGGTAAAGCGAGGGAAGCGCGAGATCATTGTGGAGCCGGAAAGCGGCGATCCCAGGGTTTATGAGATCCCCGTTGGGAAACACCTCCGGGTCCACGAGGGCGACCATGTACGGGCAGGAGATCGGCTCAGCGAGGGCCCCATCAATCCACATGACATTCTGAAAATCAAGGGCCCCCGAGCCGTTCAGGAGTACCTGCTGAATGAAATCCAGGAGGTTTACCGCCTTCAGGGCGTGAAGATTAACGACAAACATATCGGTGTCATCGTCCGCCAGATGCTCCAAAAAGTTCGGGTCACCGATCCGGGAGATACGGAGTACCTCGAGGGCGATCACATCGATCGGGTCAAGTTCCGAGAGATGAACCAGAAGATCATCGCCGGAGGAGAGAAAGCTGCCCGCTCCGAACCGCTGCTCCTGGGGATCACCAAAGCGAGCCTTACGACGGAGTCGTTCATCTCGGCGGCCTCTTTCCAGGAGACCACAAGAGTTCTCACCGACGCCGCCGTTCGGGGCGCCCGGGACGACCTGAAGGGGTTGAAGGAGAACATCATTATCGGGCATCTGATTCCTGCTGGAAGCGGCGTACACCGCTACCATGACGTGGAATTCGTGGTGGAGCAGGAGTTTTATGACGAGGAGATCTTGCCTTTGGCCGAGTCCGAGGAGCTTATCCCGGGATTGGCCGCCGAATCTGCAGGGGAGGCCACTGCAGACTGAGATTGAAGATGGGGGTCCCGGGGGCCTTAGAAAACCCTCGGTGTCCAGCAGGATCGTCGGCAAGCGGGCGCGCCTTTCGGGGTGCGCCCGCTCTGTTTTGAGAAGTCCCGAGTCTCCCGTTTTTCCCTGCATTTTTTTCTGGCGCTAGGGAATCTGGTACGGCGGCAGATGCCCAACAATTGTGTCGCTGGCTCATCACCGACCCCATAAGATACTGTGAATTAAAGAGTTATGTTTTCGTGTCCCAGCCCGTATTTGGCGGCACGATGGGCATGGACCTTGCCCCTTCAGGGGTCAGGAAGAAACCTGATCCTCAAAAGGAGGCCTCGAGTCCGCTGTTATTCTCCAAGAGGATTTGCCCAATGCAGGACATGACAAACCGAGACAGGAAAATGAGAAGCAAAGGGAAGAGCTGCTCCCCCATGGGATTCACACTCGTAGAGCTCCTTTACGTGGTAATCCTAATCAGTATTCTTGCAGGCTTCGCGGCGCCTTTCTTCAATGTGTCCCGATTCCGAATGAACTCCGCGGTGATGGAAGTCACCACGGAGCTGATGGCTGCCCAGAGGTACGCTGTCCTCAGGGGACACGATGTGGTCGTGGCCATAGATGAGGATGAGGAATGGCTACGGATCCACCTGGACGCCAACAATGACGGAATCATGCAAGACGATGAGAATACCAGGGTGGCTCAGCTGGGAGATGGGGTGATTTTCGGACGAGCTGAGGGCGGGACGCTGACTCCGTCCACCCAGATAGTGACCTTTACCCAACTCCAGGGCTCTCTCAAGGCCCTGACCTTCCACCGAAATGGGAGCGCGAGTGAGGCGGGGGTGGTTTACCTGACGGCCACTCGTTCTGGCCAACCGAACAGCAACCGGGCCATCGAAGTGATCCGGAGTACAGCCAAGGTGAAGTGCTGGAGTTACAGCACCGGGATCTGGCAGGAGACGTGTTGAGATGAACAACAAGGGTTTCACAATGGTGGAGATGATTATCTCCTTGGTTATCCTGGCCGTCGCCGTTCTGGGCCTTAGTTCCACCACGGCTCGCCTGGCGCGGGTGGCTGTGACTGCCGAGAACAATGCCTTGGCACTGCAGGTTGTTGAGGACCGGATTTCTCGGGTCCGTCTCCACCCCGTCTATCAGCAATTGGACTCCATCTTTTCGGAGTCCGCGGTCGAGGTTCCCGGCTTACCGGATTATACGCGGTCTACGAACCTCACCAGGATCCTCCTGCCGGGCGAGCGGGAGGGGAAATACATCGACTACACCCGAATCACGGTGACCGTGGAAGGCCCCGGATTGGCTAAGCCCATTTCCAGAACGGTAGCGCTAGGTGTGTCATGAAAATGAGACTGAGTTACGCCGGCTCGGGCCCAGCCCGAGGATTTACCATCGTGGAGCTCCTCGTGTCCCTCCTGGTCTTTGGAGTGGTCATGACGATTTCTCTTAAGTTCCTCCAAGTGCAGAACCAAGGCTTCAGGAAGGGCCTTGACTACATGTCCACGATCCAGACTCTCCGATATACGTTGGGGACACTGGAGCAGGACATC
>JBDHMC010000370.1:0-3189 GCA_039656355.1 Gemmatimonadota bacterium
GGCCTCCTCCAGCGTTGCTTCTTCGTTGTAGGCTGGGCTTATCAGTGTGATGGGGGGAGCACCGCCAGTTCTCAGAAATCGCTCGAGATCCATCGTTTTCAGGCGAAGGGAGTAGCGTCGGAGGGCCCCATAGGCCAAGAAACTGGTGGACAGATAAAAGCCGTTCAAGATCAGGAAGTAGAGGACCACCAACCAGTTGAAAAAGAAGACGACCCCCCAAACCAGCTCCGTCATCCCCCAGTCTCCTCAGCCAGGACCTGATGAAACAGAGCGGTAGCGCCGTCTTCTCTTCGAGTCAGGGCGGCCAGGGCCGTCTTTCCCCCAATGCGATAAACGCCACGTGCCGCGGCGGTCCTCACCCATGCGGAAGGATCGCTGAGCTTTTCGACCAAAAATGGGAGGTCCTCCTCCACCCCCAGCTCAGAGAGGGTCCGCGTGGCAGCGGCCCTGACGAAGAACACCTCGGAGTCCAGGTGGGCCCGAATGGCCGAAGAATGGTCGGGAGTTCCCACCTGGGCGAGAAGCCGGAGGAGGGACGTCAGAAATCCCGGGTCTTTTTCCCTTGTTGTGAGCTCGGCGGCCAGGGCAGCAGACTCCAGGTCCCTCAACACGGAGAGGGCATGGGCCGCCACCCCCCTGATCCGCACCGGCATGTCCTCGTCCGCCAATGTTTCTCTGATCGCAGGGATAGCGCCGGGCCCCATCGCCACCACCATGTCCACCAAATACCAGGTTCGGAAGGTTTTGAACCGGGCGAGACTACGACAGAGATCGGAGGCCGCTTCCGCCCCGACCTCATGAGCGAGAAGCCGGGCCGCAATGGCAGCCACAAAGGGTGAGGGATCGTTGACAGCCTGTTTGATTTGTTCGGTATACTCGGGGAGGCCCAGGGTCCCCAAGGTTTGTACAGCCCTGGCCCGAATCCCCAGCCGCCTATGCCTAAGTTGGGGGACCACCTCAGCGAGATAGGGGGCCGCCGCCTTTCGCAGAGCGTCCCGTTCGGTGCCCCCCAATCTTTGGGCGTAGCGAAGCACGAACTCGAGGAAATTGAGATGGTTCTTCTCACCTACCCTATCCCACAACGCCTCCAGGCGATCCGGGTTGGTCAAGACGTCGAGAAGTGCCGGCTCCCAGCTCTCCTTCAGGTCGGCCCAGTGTTGGCCTTCCCTCTCGTTCCTCAGCCTCAGGAGAAAGGTGAATCCGGCAAAAAAGATGGCGAGGCCGAGGAGGCCGAGAATCATGAGGACCAGGACCCAGAGTACCTGGTCCGAGAGGAGGGCGTTCATGGGGCGCCAGCAGGCTCCTAGCGGCTCAAAAGCCGGCGAACTCGGGCAAGGACCTCCACTGGAGAGAAGGGCTTCACCATGTAGTCGTCGGCTCCCAGGTCGAAGCCCTTCGCGACGTCCTCCTCTCTGCCCAGGGAAGTGAGCATGATGATGGGAAGCTCATAATAAGCAGGGACCTTCCGAAGCCTCTCCAGGAGTTCGAACCCATCCATCCCGGGCATCTTCACATCCAGGATCGCCAACTCGATAGGGTTGGAGAGAGCTCCATCCAGGGCTTGGGCGCCATCGGGGTAGTGAAGGACGTTGAAGTTCTCTCTCTCCAGCCTGTGCAGAAGGATTTTGGCAGCGAGAGGATCGTCTTCGGCCACCAGAATGGTCACGGCATCCGCTGGGCTCACCGTTTCAGCGAGGGTGTTTCCTCCACCTTCCATAGCTTCTTCAAGAAGGGCGTGTGCCTCTTCCACGGCGTTATCGAAGGTCGATCCAGATAGGATCTCCACCACTCCTCCGGAAGCCGTGACCCTGAAGGTCTCACCTTTGGGATCCTCATGATCCAAGCTGCGCACCTCGGCAAGGATTCTCTCCAGGAGACCCTTGGCCGTCCCCCGGTCCAATCCAGGGCAGAGAATGAGGAACTCGGATTCGTCCCAGCGGGCGGAAACAGACCCCCGTGGGACCGACTCGCGGAGGAGGACTCCCATGGAAGCCAGGACGCCATCGGCCACCTCATGGTCGAAGCGTTCTTCAAGGTCCCTGAAACGATCCAACCCGATGACCCCGATGGAGCTGGGATCCGGGAAGGACCACCGCTCCCAGAGTTCCCGGATGGCGTTCCGATTGAGGAGATGGGTCAGAGGATCAGATCGGGTGCTGAATCTTCGCTTAGCTTCCCTATGGAGGCTGGAGCTGGCGGCAGTCGCGATGGCTGTGGGATCAAAGGGTTTCTCAAAGAAGGCGTTCGCCCCTAGAGCCAGGCATTCTGCCTTAACCTCCGGAGCTCCTTTCCCACTCACGATCAGAATGGGCAGTTCCCGATATCGCTCCTTCTCTCTCGTTTGAACCAATATGGTCCGGCCATCGATGTCGGGGAGCATGAGGTCCAGAACCAAAAGCGCTACCTCTTCTCCCTGAAGAATCTCTTTGGCCTCGATGCCCGTGGGCACAATGTGGACCGTCCGGTCCGCCGAGGTCAGAGCTACCTCTAGTAGCGCCGCATCATCTGGATTCTCTTCGACGGCCAGCACCACGAACCGCTCCGAGTCCGACGACCCAAGGGCGGAAACGACCTCCTCCAAAATCGTTTTCAGAGCACCCGCGGCCTTGGGAAGCTGAGAGTCCTCCACCCGCCCCACCTCGACGGCAGCCTTCTCAACGTCTTCCAGGCCCTCTCCGATGGCCCAACTGAGAAAGACCTTCCCCATCCGCCGAACGATCCCGACCCCCTCCTCATCCCCTGCCTCCAGCTGTCGGAGCCCGGTCTTCAGGACATCCAACCGGGGCTTGAGTAGCTCCGGAGCCCTGAGCGGTTTCCGGTCAGGACCCACCAGGGCCTCCGGGCCCGGAGGCGGCATCGCCGGACTCTTGGGGTCCCCTTCCATCCTGGGGGAAGAAGCTGGTCAGGATCGTCATCAGGTTCGCTTCGAAGTCGTCACCCTTCGCTACGATCTCGGTGGCCTGGGACAGGAGCATCCTCCGCTCCTTTTCAGAAAGCTCCTTCCCGGTGCAAATGATGACGGGAATCTCCACTCGTCCGGGGTGTCTTCGCAGTCGTCGGAGGAAGGCGGTCCCGTCCATAACGGGCATCACCAGATCCAGGAGGATGACCTCGG
This sequence comes from Gemmatimonadota bacterium, assembly GCA_039656355.1. GTDB lineage: Bacteria > Gemmatimonadota > Gemmatimonadetes > Longimicrobiales > Gaopeijiaceae > JABDNZ01. The sequence goes on from JBDHMC010000370.1 coordinate 3,116, forward strand.
GTGTGAACTCCTCTAGGGCGGCTTCGGCCTCATCTCCGTTCCCGGCCAGAGTCACCTGGACTCCGATGTCCTCC
>JBDHMC010000371.1:0-3188 GCA_039656355.1 Gemmatimonadota bacterium
TGATGTAGAGCAACTCTTCGTCCCACTTCCTACTCCGGATGAAGTTCCACACCAAGAGGATCACCACATAGGCGACCAGGAAGTAATAGAGGATGGAGACCAGCGATTGAATGAGAATCATGACTCCTCCTCTCTATAGCCCGGTGAGGAAGGAAAGATGGCGCGCGATAGGAGCGGAATAGACCACCATCAGAGTCCCAACAGCCATGATGATGAGGGCTGGCACCAGGCAGGCCCTCAAGAATGTGGCGTAATTCTCTCTGTAGTCGACTACGTCCACCGTGAGGCGACCGATGATGGCCGTTGGGGGCAGAGCGTCGCCGAGAGGCCAAATGACGCTCATTCCGGCCAGAGCCACGATGGGATCCAGCCCGATGTTATTGAAGAGAAGAACCAGCGGGACGCCGAGGACGGGTGCAGCCCCCCACATCAAGACGGCTTCGGAAATGGGGAGGACCAGGAAAAGCGTGGCGAAAACCAAGGCCACAGGCAGCGTCACCGCCGTAACCGCCAGAAGCCCCCGGACCCCGGTCAGGGTCATGATTTGTACCAGCACCCCAACGCACGTGAGCGTGCCGATGAGAGGGAGCAGTTGCTTGATGGTCTCTCTGGAGATCTTCAGGAAGTCGAGTTTAACAGGAGACAGAACGAAGGAAGTGGCCGCCGCGCAGCCGAACATCAGGGGAAGCCCCAGGATCGGGGTTTCATGAGGCCACCGCCTGCCTATGAAAATGAGGGCTCCGAATACCACCAGTGGCAAAAACACTCTCCCCCATCCCATGCCTTCGGGGGGCTGAGGCAACTCCGCCAGGGCCTTCTGGAGGTCGATCTTTTCACCCTTCCACCCCAGAAGAAAGATAGTGGCCAGGGAAAGGAACACACAGGGGAGGAGCAGGGGCCAGAAGAAGCATACGTAGGGCATGTTCACGCCAGCCGCCGTCATCATGGCCCAGAGGCTCACCGGTGGCGCCGCGGCGCTGAGCCCCGCAATAATGAACACGATGGCGGCGGTGCGAACCCGGGAAACACCCATGGTTTCCAGGACCACGGCAACCATGCCACCCGTGATGAGAACGGTGACACTCCCGGCTCCGGTAAGAGCACCGGGAAGAAGGAGGAGGAAGGTCAGGAGAATCACCAGAAGGGTCCGGTTCTTGTGGAATCTTTTTAGGATCCCCCGAACGGAAAACGCCACCCCACCCGATTCCTTGAGGATGTTCATGAAGAGGGTAGCTGTGATGAAGATGAGGTTGATGTCCAGGTAGGTCATGGCCCCCTCGGCAACGTGCCGAGGAGCCAAACCGAAGCCGCCCGCAAGGGCTCCACCGAGAGCCGCCGCGAACATGGCCAACTCGGTGGAGAGCTTGAACACCTTGGCCACGACGTATACAGCCACCATGACGCCGAGAACCAATCCGGCATAGGTGAACATGCTCATGGGGAGGGCTCCCGCCTCACCCTACCGTTCAACACCGTCCTACTTCCTCAGAATCTTCCCGAAAGCGTCCCCCATCTCCATGTTCTTCTCGAAGAGAATCAATGGAACGCCCTCAGCCTCGGAGAGGGCCGTAAACCGTCGGTCCTCATTCCCGTCCAGTCGAACCACCATGACGTCGGCCATGGGCATCACCGCATCGATGGACTGTTCATCGGAATTGTCCCCTGCAGCCGCTCCCTGCGCCCTGCGGCTCATCCCCTCCACGTGGGCCCCAATGATGGTGATTCCTTGCCGCTTCGCCTCGGCGATGAGGGCCTCGGTCCGGATGAGCTCCTCCCGCATGGACACACCGGCAGCACCCATCCCTTTCAGACTGGCACCGGTGACGATGATCAGGGACTTGTAGGGAGTCCCGGCGGTCTGGGCATCCATGAGATCCTGGGGAGTCGCCTGATCCAGGAATTCATGATCCACGTCCAGCCCCCTGGGACCAAGAAACAGCTTCACGTACGTCGGCCCCGGGCTTTGCCCACAAGAGGTGAGAAGGACCGGCGTTTCCCCAACCACCCCAACATCCTGGGCTTTCACGGACCCAGCACCAGCCATCAACATCAAGGTGACAGCGACTAGCCCCACCGTCCAACGGCTCCGCCGCATCATAGTCGTTACCTCCATCAAAACGCGTGACCTCGACTCCCTGCAGCAAACTAGGTGCTTAACCGGGTTACCGCACCGTCTCCGGGCCTCGTTTCTTTCTCCTGAAAGAAGCCACAAGGGCCAAAGCTCCGAGATAGCCAGCCGTCAGAATCCAGAACCCCAGGTCCTTCCCCTTTTGGAGGTCCATCAGTCGAGTGGAACCAGCTTCCGGAAGAGGAAGGGGATCCCAGGGGAGGCCGTACCGGAGAGCCAAGCCTCGGACATGGAGAAGGTGGATGACCGGGACCCCCAGTGAGACCAGCTCGAATAGGACGCCACGCTGGTGTTCAGGGGGGACGCCTACCGGCTCGCCAGAGGCACGGGGCTCTTCGGCCACGGGGCCCCCCACCAGCCCCGGGGGCACATCCAGGATCCTGGGACTGATGCCCAGGTTCACCTCGGCTCCGCCAATGTTCACAAACACGACTGGCTTCCGGCCGGTGGTCCCAAAGCCGTAGATGGCCAATCGTTCCGCCACGTTCGCTCGCAGATCCGGGTTTTGAAGAACCGGTACGTCACTCTCCAGAAGCCTTCGAAGGAGGTCGTCCCGAAACGCCGGATCAAATTCCGCCCCCACGTCTCCCGAGCCGCCCAGGGAAACGGCGGAAGGCGGAACCGAAACGAACCCCCGGGCCTCCAATAACCCGTACAGGTCCAGGAGATGAAAGGCAGGCCGGGTGGCCCCGAAAGAAGAGGCCCCAAGGGAGAGAATGGTGACCGGCTCGGCACCCAGGGCTTCCACGGCGGTGAGCGTGGCGATCAAAAGAGCTGGGAAAGAGCCGGAAGCCCCAATCGCCACGTAATTCCCCTCCTCCACCCCTGCCTCGGACAGCAGATGCGCCAAAAGCCCCCCCATATCAGGAGTTGTGGTGGTCCGTTTCGCCTCCAACTGTCCTGAAGAGGTGAAGAGCTCGGTATGTCCTGGACCCACGACACAGGTGCCGTTGGGATCCAGACCCACTTCAAAGGGAATTCCATCGTCCCGGCAATGCTGGGCCACGTAGCCCAACGCCGCCTCCATCGCCGCAGCCGCCTCCCCCATAGCCAACGTCCA
>JBDHMC010000372.1:0-3182 GCA_039656355.1 Gemmatimonadota bacterium
AGTATGATATCCCCGTTCGTCGAGGAAGTGCACGAGACCCTCAACGGTGGCCTCGTCGTCATCGACGAGGAATACCGGGGTGTCTTGAGGTGATGGCAACTGGGCTTGAGCGCTGCGTTTCCGGGGGATCCCTTTCGGGCCCGAAGAAGGATCGGGATTCAACATTTACTCCTGAGGCGGGCAAAAACCTATAAGTCCAAACAGTAATCTCGGGAACACTCGGTACTACTACACGGTGATTTTGGCATGCCCAGGTGTCAACCGTTATCGCCAAGGGGAGGAACCCTCATGTGCGACGGCTTGGCTGTATGTTTCTCCAGTCGCTGCTCTTCAGTGCTTTCGACGCGGTTTCGTAATCGGCCGGATCGACCCAGATCACATACCCGAACCGCCCCGTGCCGTCCACGACGCCGTTGGAGGCGAAAAGATTCACCCCGGCATTAGACAACTTGAGGTGGAAATCATAAAGCGCTCCGATCTGATCGGATCCCTGGATCAGGAAGGCCTTCTTCGGTCCGACGAGAGCGATATTTGCGTCCTCGGCCGCCTTTTTTAAAAGCTCCGGATCGGACGGAAAGAAATCGATCTGACTCCGGCCGTCGCCCACGGGGAAGGTGGTGATGGCAAGGAGATTGACCGTCTTCTCGCTAAGGAACTCGAGAAGTTTCCGGGTTTCCCCGGGTTTGTCGGCAACCAAGGCATAGTAGTATTCAACTTCCTTCACTGTCGAAGCCATATCAACCTCCCTTTCAGTCGATTCCCCCGGATCTCCGGCCCAATCGATCCCCATATCTGGCTGTGGTGGTAACAGAGACGCACCCGCCTCCGAGAGAGGGGCTCTTCCGAGCACTTCCATGATTGGGTAATCTGGTTAAGAATCGGTTGCCCGGAGCTTGAACGCAAGGCCTATCCTTGCCCATCCCTTATCCGCATTACATCCTTCCTCCCCATGGCTGATTGGGCAGCTGTCCACGTATCCAGTTGATTTCAAGAGCTGAGAAAGAGGAGGCGAACATGCATAAACTCACCGACAAGACTACGGGTGGCCTAATTGGTGAGATCGATGAGATCCAACTTCAGTTTCTCATCGATGAGTTGGTGGAGGAGGATCCGCAGGATCGGGATTACTATCTGAACCGGGATCTTATGGATACGTTCGAGCACAAGGTGAACTCCCTTGTCTCCCTGGTCGCGATGCTCAAAAAGGCGTTTGGAGAAAAGGAAGACCTCGAGATTGTTTGGACTGAGTAGGGGGCTGAGGATCCGGTGCTGGTCCTTCGAGACGGCTCTGTTTTCAATTGAATCGGGAGCGGACAAAATGAGTATGAGGGAAAAGGCCTTCAGCCTCTGTTCCATCTTTTTGCTACTTGGGTCGTCCATGCTGGCGCTAGCAGCGTGCACCCAACCACAAGAAGCGGACAGGGCATACCGCAATGGGACCATCTATACGGTGGACCAGGAGTTCAGCACCGCCTCGGCCTTTGGGGTGAAAGACGGCAAGTTCATCTACGTGGGTGATGATATTGGTTTGGAAGCCCATATAGGGCCCAACACCGACGTCGTGGACCTGGAAGGCAAGACCGTGATTCCTGGCTTGCACGATGCCCATGTTCACATCCGGTACGGGGAGAGAGAGCTCTATCCAAGGACTCCCGATATCCGATCTGGGATCGGGGAGTGGGCCTCTGTCGAGGAAATGCAGGATGTGATCAGGCACGCGCTGGCGACTGGCGAGGGTATGCGCCCTGGGCCCGAGCCCCGATGGATCGTCCTGAGTGGCTGGATGTCGGATGTGTGGGATCCGCCGGTATTCCGCAAGGAACTGCTGGACGAGGCAGCCCCGGATAATCCGGTATTTATCAGCCGGTACACCCACGGCAGCGGCGCCAACAGCAAAGCTTTGGAGCTCGCTGGAATCACTAGGGACACTCCCGATCCAGATGGCGGTCATATCAAGAAGGACGAGAATGGGGAGCCAACGGGCGAGTTCGTGGAAAGGGCTCCGCCACAGTTGTCCAGGCTGATCCCTCCCCTTCCCCCTCTGACCGATTCCGAGAGAAGCCGCAACCTCGTGGACGGTACTCAGTTGGCCCTGGCCTCCGGGCTCACGACCATCCATGGCGCCAGCATGACAGGCTATGAGGAGGTACAGAGACGGATCGATCTCTACGATCAGGGTTTGCTCAAGATCCGAATCAACGAAATGGTGAATGAGAGCGCTGCGAAGACACTGGGGGAGCCATTGAACCACGAGGACAAGTACTTTGTCCGTTCAGTGAAGGCTTTTGCGGACGGAGCCTTGGGTTCGAGGGGTGCGCTCTTCCTCGAGGAATACAGCGACTATCCGGGGTTTTTTGGAGAACCGAGACAAAGCGAGGACCAGTTGGCGCAATCTGCCACAGAGTTGCTTCGGCTCGGGTTCAACCTGAGGGTCCACTGCATCGGTGACGGTGCCAACCATGTCGCCATCAACGCCTTTGAAAGGGCTCTCGATGCAACCGGGATCGATGGGAAGGATGCTCGGTTCGCCCTTGAACACGCCCAGGTCTTCATTCCTGAAGACATACCCAGACTTCTCGAGTTGGGGATCGTGGCTTCCATGCAACCCCTGCATGCCACCGAGGATATGCACTTTGCTGAAGCCAGGATGGGGGCGGAGCGTCTGAAGTATGCCTACATCTGGAGTGACCTGATCGATCTTGGCGTACCGTTGCCGACCGGGACGGATTTTTCAGTATCTCCCTACAATCCGTTCTATACCCTGCACGCTGCGGTCACCAGACAGGACCGGGAAGACAATCCCCCGGGCGGCTGGATCCCAGAGCAGGCCATGACAAGAGAAGAAGCGTTGCGAGCTGCAACCATGGCTGCCGCTTACACCATGTTCGCTGAAGACGACATGGGTTCTATCGAAGTGGGGAAACTGGCTGACTTCGTGGTGATTCCTGTGGATTACATGACCATCCCGGCTGAGGACATCTGGAAGATCGAACCAGAGATGACAGTCATTGGAGGTGAGGTGGTGTACAGCAGGCCGGTTCAGGGAGGGAATTGACCTTCTCCTCAACCCAAACGCACCGAGGGCTAGGAGCGATGGTCCTAGCTTTCCCTGGGCGACCTCATCTTGGTGAGCCGGTTTCGCCTCGCCGGGGCCCATGTCGAATTCGGTCTGGGGCGGCCCC
>JBDHMC010000373.1:0-3155 GCA_039656355.1 Gemmatimonadota bacterium
GTTGGGGCCATTGCCGAAGGACACGCACAGGTGAAAATGGCTGACGTGGAAGCCCACCTCGATGAGACGTTCTTCGCATGGATCGGCGGAAGTGGAGAGGAGGCGGTTTTCTATTATCGCATCCACAGCCCCGTGATCCTCATCGAGTTCGATCATCAAAGACCGGTTGGGCTCAGACATCTCCTTCCGGCCGGACCCAACCGCCAGCATATCCACGCGGTCGTCCGCACTCCAAACGGCAACGACTACGGGAAAGACCTTCTCCGCCAGCACTATGCGGAGCATTCACACCGAAATGAGGAATTCGAACGTAATGACTGACTCCATTGAAGCTCAAGCATCCCTGGAGGGTGTCCTCAAGGATGAGATCATCCGCATGTACCAGGAGGTGGCCGACAATCCGGAGGCCGAGTTCCACTTTTTTCATGGCCGAGAAGCAGCGGAGCTCTTTGGGTATGACGGGGCTTGGCTCGACCGGGCTCCCAAGTTGGCTGTTTCTTCTTTTGCAGGAGTTGGTAACCCTCACCTGCGGAGCCAGGTCCAACCGGGTGAGACGGTTCTAGATTTGGGAAGTGGCGCAGGCCTCGACGCCATCATCGCCTCCTGGTCTACCGGGCCCACGGGAAGGGTGATCGGTGTGGACCTGAATCCATCCATGTGCTTGAAGGCTCAGGCAAACGCCGCCGCCACTGGCTATGAGATGGAGTGTCACCAAGGAAAAATGGAGGACATCCCCCTCCCCGACGACTCGGTTGACGTCGTGATCTCCAATGGAGTCATCAACCTCTCTTTCCAGAAGCGAAAGGTGATGGAGGAGGTCTTCAGGGTGCTGAAACCCGGGGGTCGAATCTCGATCACCGACATCGTGAGCGGAAAACAACTTTCTCAATCCATCGTGAATGACCCTAAGCTCTGGGCCAGCTGAATTGGAGGCGCTCTCCTGGAAGGAGAGATGTTCCGCCTCCTGGAGGAATCGGGTTTCGCTAGAGTCCGATCCGCCGTGGTGCCTCACTTCAGGTTCCGACAAGACTCGACTCAGAACTCAGCCGAAGCATATGGCGTGAAGGCCGTCATGATGACGGCAAGCAAGCCAAGTGCAGTTTAAGGAGGAAACAATGAAAGTTCCTGTATCGGTCCTACTCGCTCCAGCACTCCTCGCGCTCTCCGGATGCGCACCGCAGGAAAGCACCTCGTCCGTCGATCTCGCCGCCGAGGAGACAGCGGTTCGTGCCATCTCAGCGAGTTGGAACGGATTCGACGAAAACCAAGATGCTGCTGGTGTTGCAGGCTTATTCGCCCCTGAGGGCACGCTCTTTTGGGAGGGGCGGCCGCCAGTCTCCGGACCTGAGGCGGTGGAGGCCTTCATGGCTGATGAATACGCGTTCGCTCCCGGGGGTGAAGGCTCCTTCGGGCCCGACCGGTTCGATGTCGCGGCCTCGGGTGACCTGGCCGTCGAGCATGGAGCTTGGGAAAACCCCGGAGGAGCAGGTCGGTACATGACCGTGTACAGGAAAACGGGAGGGGATTGGAAGGTAGCAGCGGACATGTCGGTGGGTTCGGCCCCTAACGGTGGCGCTCCCGCGTGGGCCAGTGTACTCCTTGCAGAGTGGTATGAGGCGTACAATGCCCGGGACGCCCAGCAGCTTGCGAATGTGTATACGGCCGACGCTCGGATCCGAGACGCTCAGGGTCGGCAGGCCATCATTGCTCGTTTCGAGTCTGAATGGGCCGAGACCAACGACGTTTGTTCCGGGGGCTTCGACGGTTTCGAAGTAGTAGGTTCCGTCGCCGTGGGATGGGGCCGGGACACCTGCACGGTGACCCCAACCGACGGCGGACCGACAACGACTTCCCGATCGACCTGGCTCGCGGTATATGACCAACAGGAAGATGGGAGCTGGCTCTGCATCCGCGATATCGGGGAGGCTGTGGATCAGTAGGAGCCTCCCGAAAGACCGAACGGGAGATCGACATGACGTTGACACCTTTAGGGAACTCGGACCTTCAAATCTCACCCGTGGGCCTGGGAGCCTGGGCCATGGGAGGGGACGGGGTTTTCGGGTGGGGGCCGCAGGATGACGCGGAGTCCATTTCCGCCATCCATCGGAGTGTCGAACGTGGTATCAATTGGATCGACACCGCACCCATTTACGGGATGGGCCACTCGGAGAAGGTAGTCGCTCGAGCCCTGAAGGAACTGGGCAGCAGCAGAAGGCCTCTCGTGTTCAGCAAGTGCAGCATCGTTTGGGATAAGGAGAAGAACGTCGGGCACAGCCTCAAGGACGCCTCTATTCGGAAAGAAGTTGAGGATAGTCTCCAGCGGCTGGATGTCGACGTCCTGGACCTTTGTCAGATCCATCGGCCCTCCTGGCCTCTTGGGGCCCCCGATCCGGATCTGGAGGAGGGCTGGACAGCCCTGGCCGACCTGAAGGCCCAGGGGAAGATCCGGTATATCGGGGTGTCAAACTTCGACGCCTCGCAGATGGAGCGGATTCATGGAGTCAGCCCCGTCACGTCCCTCCAACCACCTTACTCCATGCTCATGCGCCAGATCGAGGATGAGGTCCTCCCCTTCTGCGAGAAGAACAACATTGGGGTGATTCCGTATTCAACCATGCAGAATGGCCTCCTTACCGGGCGGTGGACCAAAGAGCGACTCGCGACCCTTCCCCCGACCGACTGGCGTGTGCAGATGAACTCACCGGCATTCCAGGACCCTCTCTTCTCACAGATTCTCGATATTGTCGGGACGTTGCGAGAAATCGGTGATGCCCACGACCGGTCCCCCGCCGAAGTAGCTGTGGCATGGACATTTCACCATCCGGCAGTGACGGCAGCCATCGTCGGCGCCAGAAGCGCGAGCCAAGTGGATGGGTTCGTCGGGGCCATGGACTTTCGGTTGAGTGAGGATGAGATCGCCAGGATCGGAGAAGATCTCCCCGAATCCATAACGCTGATTTAGCGGGACCGGGCGGTTCGCCCAGGGGGGCCGGCGGAAGGGATCTATCAGGGCGGTTCCTAGACGGATCCTCCTGCGTCAGTCAGGCGTTCCCTTGCGTTCCGGGCTTCTTCCACCAGGTGCTGAAGCTCCGGATCGGCATCGGCCCAGAGCACTTCGAAACGCTCGTAGTGGGCTATGGCCTCGTCCACTTCCC
>JBDHMC010000374.1:0-3561 GCA_039656355.1 Gemmatimonadota bacterium
CTCTGGAAATAACCTACCAGCCGGCCTGCGCCCAGGAACAGCAACCGCCGACCCCGGAGGAGATCCAGGCAGCCGAATCCGCCCCCCTCTTCGCCACTCACGAAGTCCTGGAAATAACTCTTGAGGCGGACTTTCACACCATAAGACGGGAAGATCGGAGCGACGAGGACTCGGAAGAGCGTCCCGCCATGATGCAATGGCGGACCGCGGACGGATCAACCGTGAGTCAAGAGATCCAGATCCAGACCAGGGGGAACTTCCGACTCAATCGCCGGAACTGCGACTTCCCCCCACTTCGCCTCAATGTGAAAAAAGAGCCCTCGAAAGGTACACTCTTCGAAGGTCAGGACAAGCTGAAGCTGGTGGGAGTTTGTAAGCTTGGCCAGGACTATTGGGAGCAATATGTCCTTACCGAGTATCTGACCTACCGCATGTACCACCTCTTCACGCCCTTCAGTTTCCGGGTCCGTCTAGCCAGAGTGACCTACGTCGACAGCTCCGGCGAGGATGAACCGTTCGAGTGACCTACGTCGACAGCTCCGGCGAGGATGAACCGTTCTCCAGGTATGGTTTCCTCCTGGAGGACGATGACATCATGGCCACTCGAAATGGGGGGGGGAAGCTGGATTGGGATATCGAGAACGATTTCTCCCCGACAGCCCTGAGGAAAGACCTGGCCATTCTCCTCGACGTGTTTCAGTACATGATCGGCAACACCGACTGGTCCGGGGTGCGGATGCACAATGTCGAGCTGGTTCATAGACCTCCAACTACCTACGTCACCATCCCGTACGACTTCGATTTCTCGGGAATCGTGAATGCCCGGTACGCCAGCCCCGATGCCTCCCTTCCGATTCGCACCGTAAGGGAGCGTCTCTTTCGAGGGATTTGTCCCGAGCAAGTCGGTAGGGAGCCTTCGGAGTATGACGCGATCTACGCAGAATTCAGGCAGAAGAAGGAAGAGATCTACGAACTCTGGAGGAATCAAGAGGGGTTGGAAGAGGGACGGATAGAAGACAAGCTGGAATACCTGGACGACTTCTTCGAGATCCTCGACGATCCAAAAAAAATCAAATCCGAGATGCTCGACAAGTGTCGGAGGATGGGGGGGCCCTGACCTCCCACTAACCCGGGCAGGCCCCCCAAAGCAGTTGGCCGGATCCCCAGGCCAACGCACCGGTGTGGACTAGGGCGGTGTCCAATCCAGGACCTGGCTCAAAATCCGATGGGAATGGGATGGGACCTCGGTGAGTTCGAGTGTCAATCCGGCCCTTTCCACATTCTCCCTCACCTGTTTCAGAACGAAGGCTCCCGTAACGTCGATTCGGCCCAATCCGCCCAGGTCAACCACAACACGGTTGGCCTCTCTGATTTCACTCAGGGATTTCAGCAGGGCCTTCTGCAGGATCGGCGCTGAGCCGAACCAGAGGACCCCCCGAAGCTTCAGGTGGAGGGCCCCGCCCTCGTAGCGGACCGAGTGTCCAGGGGTCAGTTCCCGCCAGAGATGTAAGCCGATAGCTAGCGCAACGGCCAGGATCAACGCGTCTTCGATGTGGGGGGCGAGGGCCAGGGTCAATCCAAAAGCTGCCCATCCGATGAGAGCCTGGAGCTTGGCGAATCTCCAGAACTCCAACAAAGGTCGGAGGCGAACCAACTTCGATACCGCTGCGATGACCACGGCACTCAAAACGGCCTTCGGGAGGGGGGCCAGAACGGATGAGAAAGGCAGGAAAAGGAGGACGACCCCTCCGGCTACGAATCCGGACCAGCGGGTTCGAGCCCCCGCCAGGTGATTCAAACTGGTCCTGGAAAACGACCCCCCTACAGGGAAGCCCCCGGCCAAACCCGACGCGAGGTTGGCAACTCCCTGGCTCACGAACTCCCGATCTGGATCCCAGGGCCTCCTTTCTTTGGTGGCGTAGGTTTGGGAGACCGAAGCAGCCTCGGCAAAGCCAACCATCGCGATGACGATTCCAGGGAGAACGAGCCGGGGAAGGAGAGACCAAGGCAACGGGCCCGAGAGGAACGCGACGCCCACCGGCACTTCTCCCACCCGAGGCCCGGCGTATTGGGTCAGGATGGAGAACCCCAAACCCATGAGCGAGGCCAGGAGTACGCCTGGGACAGCGGGGTGAATCCTTCGGCTCCCAAACATCAGAAACGCGGTGGCTATGCTCAGACCAATGGCTGAGGGGTCCCAGGCACCAGGATGAATGAGGGTCCAAATCGCCCTCCGGCCCACCCCTTCCAATGCTGGATCGACTCCTAGAGCTCCAGGGAGCTGGGACCCGATAATCAGAAGGGCTGCCGCCGAGGTGAAGCCGAGAAGGACCGGCTGGGAGAGGAGATACGCCACCCACCCCAACCGAAAAACTCCGACCAGGAGTCTCACCCCGCCGACCACCAGGGCCAAAAGGGCCGCCAAGGCCACAAACTCTTGAGAGCCGGCTGCTGCCAGCGGAAGAAGTGCGCCGAGTACCAGGAGGGAGGTGAGAGCTACAGGCCCCGTTTGGAGCCAGGGAGATGACGCAAAAAAGGCTGCAGCCATAGGAGCAGCGGCTGCAGCGTAAAGACCCCGATAGGCGGGGAGGCCAGCCAGCTCTGCATAAGCGAGTGATTGGGGGATCAGAACCAGTGCCACTCCGAGTCCCGCGAGAAGGTCTCGGGTCCCGAACCCCCCAGCACCATCTTCCGGCCCTGAGCTCGATCCTGCCCCCGGACCTCCACCCGATTCTTGGTCCGAGGCCATGAGAGCTAAATCGCCTTCTTGCTCCTGAGTGGTTCGGCAGCGACCCGCACGCAGTCACCTCCGGCAGCCTTGGCCGAATACATGGCCTGGTCCGCTGCGGCCAGGAGCCGGGTAGGGGTGTCCATGACGTCCGTATAACGGGCGACGCCGCCACTCAGCGTGATGGATCCATCTGGGAAAGCCTGGTGAATCTCCGAAAGAACACGCTCGGCAAAGATCCGGCCACCCTCGAGCGGCGTGTCGGAAAGCATGCTCAGGAATTCTTCCCCTCCCCAACGGGCAGTCAGATTCATCTTCCTGGTCGTCCCCACCAGAACATCGGCGACTCTCTTGAGGGCCTCGTCCCCTTGTAGATGCCCTCGGGTGTCGTTGAAAGCCTTGAACTTGTCAATGTCGAAGAGGACCACGGTAAAGGGGATTCCCCGTTTCGCCGCCGCGAATGCAGCCTCGACGAAAACCACCGAGTGGCGCCGGTTCGGCATTCCCGTGAGGGGATCCATGAGCGCCAAGCGCTCTGCCCGTCGTCGCTCCACGTGGAGGAGCTCGGTGACCCATCCGATCCCCAGGCTCGTGGCCAGGTAGACGAAGACAATTCCACTCAACAGGGCCCAGTTGCTCACCTCGAGTCCAGCCAGGAGAACAGCCGCCTGTGTTAGTGCCAGGGCAGCCATGCCCATCGCAAGGGCCAAGGAAGCCCCCTGCCAACCCCGGTAGTAGGTAAGGAGGAAAGCGGGAACCAGGGCTGTGAGCCAAACAAGTAGGCCAGTGTCCGCACTGGCCCACCGTGGAAAGAACACCGCCACTGAGACAGG
>JBDHMC010000375.1:0-3143 GCA_039656355.1 Gemmatimonadota bacterium
GGCCCAGGAGCCTCCGCCATTTCAGCTCCAAGTGGCTTACTCTCCCTTCGGCATGGTGTCGGCCGCCCAACCTCTCGCCACATGGGCGGGCGTCCAGATGCTGGAGGCCGGCGGGAACGCCGCCGACGCTGCGGTTGCTGCGGCATTTGCCATTGCGGTTGTCGAACCCACAATGAACAGCATTGGGGGGCGGACCCAGATTCTCATCCGCCTTCCCAACGGACAGATAAAGGGGATCGACGCCACTACACAGGCTCCGGCCACCTACGATCCTGAGACGGCTCCTCAAGCCGGTTACGGGTATGCCGTAATAGGTGTGCCCGGGGCGGTGGCAGGTTTGGTCCGTCTTCAGGGTGAGTTCGGTACCCTTCCTCTGGAAACTGTCATGGGGCCGGCCATACGATTTGCCGAGGAGGGTTTTCCGGTCAACTCCAGCGTCGCCGGGCAATTCGCGTCGGCAGTGGGAGACGCCTCGGAGTTCGAAGGAACCAGGCAGTCGTACCTGAAACCCGACGGGACTCCCTATGGCGAGGGAGAGATCCTGGTCAACGAGGATTTGGCGAGGACGCTGACCACGATCTCCAAGAGGGAGGGGGAGGACTTCTACCGGGGGGAGATTGCCCGGAAGATGGCTGAGGACATTCAAGCCCACGACGGCGCCGTTACCCTGGAATCACTGAACGACTATCAGGCCGAAGACGCTCTCATTGTACGTGGGAGTTACCGGGGGTACGAACTGGCCGGGAGCTACATCCCCTCGGCGGGGGCTCTGGCCATCGAAGCCCTCCAGATCCTGGAGAACTTCGACCTGAGATCCATGGCTCCGGCCGAGCGAGCCGCCCACGTGGGGATGGCCCTGACACTGGCCTTTCAGGATTGGCGACTTCAAGGGACGCCCGATATGGCACGCCAGCTCACCTCAAAAGAGTGGGCGGCCCAGCGAGCTGCGGAAATCCGTCTCGGTGGCGGAGTCGGCCCAGGGAGGGTGGCTGGCGTGGAAACGGTTGTCAGCTCGGAGGCGGCTGCTAGTAGGGGCCCGGCGTCCAGGTATTCGGCAAGCCAGGAGCCTTGGATCCACCTTTCAGGAAGCCATACTACCCATCTTTCCACGGCTGACGACCAGGGCATGATGGTTGCCCTCACCCAGACGCTGGGACCGAACATGGGGTCCAAGGTGGTAACGCCCGGGTTGGGTTTCCTCTACGCCTCCACCCTGGGCGGGTACCTCGGGTACATGGAACCCGGGGAGCGAGCCCGCTCCAATATCTGCCCCTTCATGGTTCTGGAGGCCGGGAACCCCCTTCTGGTGTTGGGTGGAGCTGGAGGAGCGCAGATCCCAGTCGCGGTGGTCAACGCGGTGGTCCACTTCGTAGACGGAGGACTTCCTTTCCCAGAGGCCGTTTCGGCCCCCCGGGTGGGACCGGATCGAGCCGGTGGCATCGTGCTGGAGACCCATGATGGAGCAGGGTACACACCAGAGTTTGCGGAGGCGGTGCGGGCGCTGGGCTTTTCCGTTCGGGAGACCCCCAGGGAGGCAGCCTTTGGGCGGATTCACGGGATTCGGTACCATGCCGAAGCAGGGCGATGGGAAGGGGTGGCGGATCCCGATTGGGGTGGTAGTGCAATGGGGGCTCGGTTTCAGGGCTCCGAACCGGGTGGGGACACCTACGACGTCATCATCCGAAACGGCAGGGTTTTCGACGGCATGGGGAATCCGTGGCTCCACGCCGACGTGGCTTTGAGCGGGGACCGCATTGCAGCCATGGGAGATCTCTCCGACGCACACGGGCGGGAAGAGATCGACGCCACCGGCCTCATGGTGGCTCCGGGGTTCATCGACACCCACACTCATGCCGGTGGGGGTCTCACCACGGCGGAACTGAGCCATGCCCGGCCCCTTCTGGCCCAAGGCCTCACGATGATACTGGCCAACCCGGATGGACGGAGTCCCCTGGACCTGGCAGCCCAGCGAGAGCAGTTCCTTCAGGACGGGCTGGGGGTGAATGTGGGTCAGATGGTGGGCCATGGATCCCTCCGCGGTGCCATCATTGGGATGGAGGATCGCCTGGCCACGCCTCAAGACTTGGAGGCAATGAAGGGGCTGCTTCGGGCTGGGCTGGAAGAGGGGGCCTGGGGCTTTTCTGCAGGTCCTTTCTATACGCCGGGCAGCTACTCCGACACTAACGAGCACGTAGAGTTGGGGAAGGTGGCGGCGGAGTTTGGTGTTCCCTACCAAAGCCATGTTCGGGATGAGGCGGACTACACCGTCGGGGTCATCGCCGCCGTGGAGGAGGTCATCACGGTTGCGCGGGAAGCTGGCATTCCCGGGGTCTTCACTCACGCCAAGGTCCTGGGCCCCAATGTCTGGGGATTCTCCCAGGCCATCGTCCACCGCATCGAGCGGGCCCGAGCGGAAGGTGTGGAGGTGTGGGCCGATCAGTACCCCTACCCCGCTTCGGCCACCGGGTTGTCGGCGGCCCTTCTTCCCCGGTGGGCACAGGCGGGGGGCCAGGATTCCCTGGTGGCCCGATTGAATGATCCAGCCACACTGACGCGGATCCGGACCGAACTCGTCGAGAACCTAGCCCGACGAGGAGGAGCAGACCGGATTCAATTCCGACGCTATCGGCAAGACCCCTCCATCGAGGGTCGCCTTCTGAGCGAGGTGGCTCGGGAACGGGGCATGGACCCCATCGATCTCACCATCGAATTCTTCAAAGTGGCTTCTCCATCCATCATCTCCTTCAACATGCACGAAAAGGACGTTCAAACCCTCATGAGCCAGTCCTGGACCATGACCTCATCCGACGGCGATTTGATTCCCTGGATGCAGGGAGTTCCCCATCCCCGGAACTATGGTGCTTTCCCTCGAAAGATCAGGACCTACGTGTTGGACGACGATGTCATCGACCTGGCCTTCGCCATCAGGAGCATGACCTCCCTCCCGGCGCAGGTTTATCGGATCCCTGATCGGGGCGTCATCCGGGAAGGCATGGCCGCGGACGTTATTGTGTTCGATCTGGAATCCATCCGAGACAAGGCCACCTTCACCGAGCCACACCAGCTTGCCGAAGGCATGGTCCATGTCTTTGTGAATGGGCAGGCTGCCATCCGGGACCGGGAGTTCACGGGGGTATTGGCGG
>JBDHMC010000376.1:0-3132 GCA_039656355.1 Gemmatimonadota bacterium
AACCAAGAGGATGGAGGTGGAAGCCCTCCTTCCCGCTGAGGCGGCTCTTCGAAAAGAGGCGGCTGCCGCGCCCCCTACCAGGGATCTGGCCGAAGCCCTTCGCCGCGGACCTGATGTGGCCCTGATGGCGGAGGTCAAGCGCCGCTCCCCCGGAGCAGGCCCCATTCGGCCCGATCTGGTCCCGGCAGAGTTGGCACGGGGGTATGAGAGGGCGGGGGCAGCGGCGATAAGCGTGCTCACCGACTCGGAGTACTTCGGAGGCTCTCTCGACGATTTGAGGGAGGTCAGGAGTGCGGTGGGTCTTCCCGTGTTCAGAAAAGACTTCGTGCTCCATCGGATTCAACTCCTGGAATCCCGTTCGGCGGGGGCCGACGGGGTCCTGCTTATCGCCAGAATTCTCTCGGATGAGGTCCTTTCCTCCCTGCATGAGGAGGCGCTGATCCTGGGCCTCACCCCCATGGTGGAAACCCATAGCCTGGAGGAGGTGGAGAGGGCCCTCCAAGTAGGCTCCCGCCTCATCGGGGTGAATAATCGGAACCTCCAGACATTCGAGACATCTCTTGACGTGACGCTAGGCCTTCTTTCGGCCATTCCAGCCGATGTGGCCGTGGTATCCGAAAGTGGCATACGGACCTCGGCGGAGGTGGACCGTTTGGGGGCTGCGGGTGTTCATGGGATCCTGGTGGGAGAATCCCTCCTTCGTGCCGCGGACCCGGAGAGGGCGGTGGGTGAACTGGTTGGGCGTCCGTGGGTAGCACGGCGGGATGGCTGATCCTTCCACTCCCTCGGGCGTTATGGTGTCGAAAACCAAGGTTAAGATTTGCGGTCTCACCCGACGTGCGGATGCCCTTCATGCGGCGGAAGCTGGCGCGGATTACCTGGGAGTCGTGTTGGTGCCGAACACCCCTCGGGCTCTAACTCCGGCGGAGGCCAAAGCCCTCCTGGACGGGATCCAGGTCCCGTCGGTGATTGTAGTCGCCGACCTGGCCTTGTCCGATCTCCGAACGGTGGCTGAAGAGGTGGGGGCCGATGTGATCCAACTGCACGGGGACGAAACTCCGGAGATGGTAACGGAGCTGCGCCAGACCGGGGCGTGGGGAATATGGAAAGCTCTCCGGGTGCGTGGATGGTCCGAGGTAATGGACGGACTGGCGCGGTTCGGAGGCGTGGTGGACGGGCTTCTCCTGGATGGATGGCATCCGGAAAAGACGGGTGGGACGGGTAAGCCGTTCCCTTGGGGGGAAGTAGCGGAGGTCCGGGATGCATACCCGCCGGGGTTGGTCCTTGTGGCGGCGGGGGGGCTCAGGCCTGACAACGTCCGTGAGGCTGTAATCAAACTCCGGCCCCATGTCGTGGACGTGAGCTCCGGGGTGGAGGAGAGACCCGGAAAAAAGGACCAGGCTCAAGTCGAGGAGTTCATCCGAGAGGTTCGAGCTGCAACCGTGGGAGAGAGACCGTGACGGGGGTTACCATCCAGGACGAAGGCCGTTTCGGGCCCTATGGGGGCCGATATGTTCCGGAAACTCTCATCCCGGCCCTGGAAGAGCTGGAGGAGGCCTATTCGGTGGCCCAGGGGGATAAGCGGTTCTGGGAAGAACTGAAGGGCCTTCTTAAGGATTTCGTGGGGAGGCCGTCCCCCCTTTACCGGGCTCGTCGACTGGAAGCAGAGTTGGGCGTGGGGCCCCTGTATCTGAAAAGGGAAGATCTCAACCATACCGGCGCGCACAAGATCAACAACACTCTGGGGCAACTCCTCCTGGCCCGGAGGATGGGGAAGAACCGTATTATCGCGGAGACCGGGGCGGGCCAGCACGGTGTCGCCACCGCGACCGCGTGTGCCCTTTTCGGGCTCGAATGCGTGGTATACATGGGGGAGGAGGACGTGAGTCGACAGGCCTTGAACGTCTACCGCATGGAACTCATGGGGGCGGAGGTCCGACCGGTGTCCTCGGGTACGCGGACGCTGAAGGACGCCACCAACGAGGCCATTCGCGATTGGGTCACGAACGTTCAGGGCACCCACTATATAATCGGATCCGTCGTTGGACCCGATCCATTCCCACGTATCGTGAGGGACTTTCAGGCGGTGATCGGTCAGGAAGCGAAAGAACAATTCCTCCAAAAGGAGGGCTGCCTCCCCGGGACGGTTGTTGCTTGCGTCGGCGGCGGATCGAACGCGATGGGAATCTTCCATGCTTTTGTCCAGGAGGACCAGGTAGCCCTCATTGGGGTGGAAGCGGCAGGGGAGGGCATGGACACTACCAAGCATTCGGCCTCTCTCTCCGCAGGAAAACCTGGTGTGTTACACGGTTCCCTTAGTTATCTTTTACAAGATGAGGATGGGCAGGTAGCTCCAGCTCATTCCATTTCGGCTGGGTTGGACTATCCCGGAGTTGGGCCCGAACACTCCCACCTGAGGGATACCGGTAGGGCTCGGTACGTGGCAGTAACAGATGCGGAGGCCTTGGAGGCATTTCATCTTTTGTCTCGGACCGAGGGGATCATCCCTGCCCTGGAAACAGCCCATGCCCTGGCGTACCTTCCCTGCCTTGGCGAGGGAGATGTTGAACACGGCCCCATTCTGGTTTGCCTGAGCGGTCGAGGTGACAAGGATGTGGCCCACGTGGCCCGTCTTGAAAAAAAGGGACCTAACCCTTTGAGCCTGTGACTCAGACCCCACCTGACGCAGAGAACACCCCACCGGGGACTGTTCTGGATTGGAACGATCCCTCGACTCTCCCGGTCAGGGACGTCGAGGCGCTTTTTGTCGTGTTGCCAAAAGCGCTGAGGGCTCAGCAACTCTATGACGAAAACAACCCCGTCTACCAGAAGTTCGTATCTCAGCTGAGTGATGCCCTTCAGGTTCTCTGGGCTGAGATGGATCGCCTTGCCATCAACGTGGAGGAGGATCGCTTCACCTGGATGGGAGAGGCGGTTTACAAGAGCGACTCCCGGACCAACTCCCTTGCCTTCCTCTTGTTTAAGGACGGGGTCCGGGAATTTACCCTCCATGAGGGCCTCGAAACTCATGAGCTGACCACCCTCCTCCAGGTCTTGAATCAGGCTCGGGACCTTCGGCCCCAGGGTGATGATCTCCTCACCATTCTCTGGGAAAAGGACCTTAAGTACTTC
>JBDHMC010000377.1:0-3096 GCA_039656355.1 Gemmatimonadota bacterium
ACTCGGACGCAGACATGGACCAGGTGGTGACCCCCTCGGGGATCTCGTCAACAGGAAGATACTGGTCCCGCTCTTTGACGTAGACGAGCATGCGGAAGGGAAGCATGGTCACCCCCAGCTCCTCCTGGTGTTCGGCAAAGAGCTCCTGAGCCTCATACAGACCGTAAAAGGGCTCACCCTTTGCATCCACTGCGGGGCTGGCGTGGTCTTGGCCCACGATAAAATGGGTACAGCCATGGTTCTTCCGAATAATGGCATGCCACAGGGCCTCTCGGGGTCCCGCCAGTCGGGAAGCCATGTCCAGCAATGAGAGCTTTGCGGTGAATTGAGGGTATTGGGGCAGGACAGCCTCGTAGCACCGGACCCTTGTGTAGTGGTCCAGGTCTCCGCTTTGGGTCATTCTGACCACGGGGTGGATCAGGAGATTGGCCTGGGCCTTCTTCGCGGCCCGAAGGGTCAACTCCACCTGAGCACCATGCATGGGGGTACGTGTGTGGAAACCCACCACCGTCCGCCAACCCAGACGGGCGAACTCTTCCCGGAGCTGACGAGGGGTATGCAGATCCTTCTTGAAGTCATAGTGGATTGGGGCTTGGACTCCCTCCAAGGGACCCCCGACGTAGATGGGGTTGGAATCATGGAGGAGGTAGTTCACACCCGGGTGGTCTGTGCTCTTAGTACCGTAAACTTTCTCGGCCTCTTCCGAGCGGTCCGGCTCCCAGATATCTCCCACTGTCAGGACCGCGAGGAGCACCCCCTCCGGATCCCTCAGGGCCAGGGGTTGGCCCGGATCCAGTCCCTCGACCAATTCTCGAGTGACATCCAGAGTCACCGGGATGGGCCATAGGGTGTTGTCCGAGAGGCGCATCTTGTCCCGAACCGCCTCGTAGTCGGCCCGGTTCAGGAAACCCGTAAGGGGACTGAACCCCCCATTCATGAGGAGCTCGAGATCCCTCATCTGTCGATCGGTGAGACCCCAGGAAGGCCAGTCCAGAGATGCCCTTCTCAACTCTTTCGCTCGGAGATCCCCTACCAGGAGCTCTCTCAGCTCGCCCCCGTGGGGGGGAATGAGGTGTTTGGACACGGAATCAGACCCTCGGGCCCTTGACGATCCAGCCCTCCTGAACACCCTCCGACGTTGATCGGCCCAGACCTTTGGTGGCGTTCCTCGTGTCTACCACGATAGGTGCCAGTTCCAAGACACGGCCGTGGTCCACATCGGTATGGTTGGTGACGATAACCGCGACATCCACTGAGGAAATCAACTCGTCGGTAAGAGCCTTCCCCTGCCACATCTTCCCGTCCTCTTCCAAACAGGGCACATACGGATCATGGTAGTCGACCTCGGCTCCGTCCCTTTCGAGAAGCCTAATCACATCCAGCGCCGGGGATTCCCGCACATCGTCGATGTCGGGTTTGTAGGCGACTCCCAGGACCAGAACGCGAGAGCCGTTCACAGCCTTCCCAGCTCGGTTAAGGGCCTCCGAGACCTTCCCCACCACAAACTCGGGCATGGCCGAGTTGATCTCGGATGCGACGTCGATGAACCGGGTCTTGTAGTTCAGCGTCCGCATTTTCCAGGACAGATAATGGGGGTCGACTGGGATGCAGTGACCCCCAAGACCGGGTCCGGGTGTGAACTTCATAAATCCGAACGGTTTGGTGGCCGCGGCGTCGATCACCTCCCAGACGTCTACACCCAACCGATCCGCAATGAGAGCCACCTCGTTCACCAGACCGATATTCACAGCCCGGAAGGTGTTCTCCAGGATTTTGGTGAGCTCCGCGACCTCCGTGGAAGAAACCGGAACAAGGGAGTCGAAGAAGCGGGAATACAGGGCCACACCAGCTTCCGAGCAGACCGGAGTCAGGCCCCCGATGACCTTGGGGGTGTTCTTGGTCTGCCAGACGAGATTTCCAGGGTCGACCCGCTCGGGAGAAAAACAGAGATAGAAGTCTTCTCCAACCACGAGTCCGTTCTTTTCCAGTTCAGGCAGCACAATCTCCCTGGTTGTCCCAGGATAGGTCGTTGATTCCAGCACCACGAGCTGACCTGGCCTCAGGGTTTTGGAAACGGCCTCCGTGGCTGAAAAAATGAAGGAGATGTCCGGGTCCCGAGTCTTCGAGAGGGGCGTTGGCACACAGATGGAGATCGCACCACACTCGGCTAGCCGCCCCATGTCGGTGGTGGCTTCCAATCGGCTGGCCTGAACCTGTTCCTCAACCTCTTCGTGAGTCAGATCCTGGATGTGGGTGAGACCATCGTTGATCCCCTTCGCTACCTCTTCCTTGACGTCGAAGCCCAGGACCTTGATCCCGCTTCGGGCAGCCTCAATGGCCAGGGGAAGGCCCACATAGCCCAACCCAATGACCCCAAAGGTCAAATCGTCTCTTCGAAACCGCTCTGCGAGTTCATTAGACATCTGGACTGTTCACGCTCACGGAATGGGGGCGAAGGGAGTAAATAAACATCCATTTACAAAGCTAAAGCCCGAACCCGCTACGTCCAACCAAAAAACCACCAAGAAAAAGCCGCTGACCTCAAGGCCAGCGGCTTGGATACACTCCCGAAAGCTGGGCAATACTCTACCCAACGGCCTCTGCTTTGTTGGCCGGAGCTTTCTTGATTCGCCCAGATTTGATGCAGTTCGTACAGACCCTCACTCGACGGTTGCTTCCATCGTCGAGTTGGATCTTCACAGGCTGCAGGTTCGGCAACCACCGGCGCCGGGTCTTGTTGTGGGCGTGGCTCACGTTATTTCCCGTAGCGGGACCCTTGCCACACACATAGCACACTCTGGCCATCAGTCTATTCCCTCAATTCCGTCGTTTGAGCTAGTCCGTCCCGCCACCGCCGGCACCTCCACCTGCCCCAGCCTGCGCCTCAACAACCGTGACCTCGAGGTAAGGCGAACCGATTGCGAACTCTGCCACGATCCTATCCCCTTCATTGGGAAAAGCCCCTTGGGCATCCCAGTCCGCGTGAGCAGAGTCCCCCATGATCCAAACCGTTCCTGTCAGGTTGACCCTCTGGGTGCTCAGGATCTCCGTGCCGGCCGCCACCAATTCCGCGCCCATCTTCACCAAGAACGGAGC
>JBDHMC010000378.1:0-3092 GCA_039656355.1 Gemmatimonadota bacterium
CGTCGGCTGAACCCTGCCCTGAAGCTCACCCGTTTCCTGGTGTCGGTGGTGACGTTCCCCCGGATCGTCGTGCTCCCCGGGTCCAACATGACCGGTCCACCGCGGGTGAAGGTGTAGTTGTAGTGATCAGGACTGTAGCTGACCGTAAAGTCCCCATTCCAATCATTAATGAACGTGCTTCTCGTTGTGAGGTTCGTTGTTCCGGTGAGGCGTGCGTTTTCCCAGGAATCCCAGGAGCCCACATCATCCAGGGCTTCGTGGCTCCAAGTCCCAGTCGCCCATAAGAGGAGGTTGTAACTCTTGTACCAGGAACCCGGGCGGATCTCCCGGTAGTTGACGTTGGCGCCAGCCTCCATGTTCTCCCTGGACCGGCTATACCCGAGGTCGTTGATCTCCAGACCGCCGGTAGTCTCCCCAATCCACCCACCCCCCGTCCAGTGTTCCCCATTTTGCCGGCCCAACTGCAATCGCCACTGAGCCCCGGTAATGGAGGTAGCAGTGGAGTCAACGCCGACGCGTGTCGCATCCGGCCTTTGGAAATAATGGTTGCTGGAGCGCTGGATCCGAATCATGGCCGCAGGATCCCCTCGGACATGGCTCCCTGCGAAGAATCCGTTCACGGCCCAATCCCGATCATTCCACTGGTGTTGGAAACGGACCCCGGTGCTGAAGGCTTCCGAAGACAGGAAGTCGAAACTCCCGTCCCGAGGGAGGCTGCGGCTCATGGCCGTGACGATCCCACCGACTTGGGATGCACCATCCCTGAAGTCCTGCTGAATCTTCACCACACCATACTGGGCCCTGGGCTCAACGAGGAAATCCTCGTACCGGCCCTCCTCGTCGTAAAATGCCCGGCCTTCTTCAGAGTCCGTGAGCGCGGCGAGTGCACCAAAGGAAAGTCCCCCATTGGTTCTACCCGTCACTTTCCCGGCCCCGAGTATGGTGGCATCGGTTGGGGTTTTCGAGTATTTGGCCGAGTAAGGAGCGTCCCCTTGGGGCGCTCGTCCAATCCTCCTGGAATAGAAGAGCTCGTCACCACGTCCTGTCAGCCCGAGGCTGAAGTCGAGGACCTGAGCATCCTCTACAAAAAAGGGCCTACGCTCTTCGAACCGAGTCTCGAAGGCAGAGAGATTGATGACCGCAGGATCAGCCTCGACCTGGCCGAAGTCCGGATTAATGGTGGCGTCCAGGGTGAAAGCCGACCCGAGCCCCAGGCGAAAGTCGGAGCCGACTCGGGTAGCCACATCCGACCCATCAAAAAAGGGATCCCCGACTTCGGAGGGGCCCGTGTGAAGGCTGCTCACAGCGTAAGGGCGAACTTCGATGCGGCGAGATTGTCGGGGGAGCCGGACATTCTCCAAGGTCCCGAACTGGCTGACAAACCCTTGCCGGGTACGGGATCGAAGGGAGAAGTAGCTGGTTTCGTTGGAAGACATCCTCTTCCGACCGAAGTTGACGCCCCACGTCTGCACGTTCTCGTCGGATTCATATCTGATCTGGGAAAGGGGAATTCGGATCTCCGCCGTCCAACCCAACTCGTCGTGATGAACCTCGGATTCCCATACCGCATTCCAGGCACGGTCCGGCCGCTGATCGTCGTAGTAGAACTGATCTACTTGTACGTTGGCGGCACTCACCCGGAAGTAGTACCCGGTTCGACGATCCCGATTCGGATCCAGCGAAACGGACACGTAATCGTACACACCCTCCTGATCCCTCCGGACGAGGCGATCCACGATAGTGCTTGGATCCGACTCGTACATTCGGGCGCCCACGTAGATGGCATCGTCACCGATGAGGATCCTGATTTCGGTCTCCTCCTCAGCCGGGATGCCTTCAACCGGGGTGCCCTGTGTGAATTCGGTGGCAACGGGAGCTTGAGACCAGGCATCCTCGTCCAGCCTGCCATCCAAGGAGATCTCGCCCACAAGTTGACCGGCACGGGCACGGGCCCCGGTGGTAACCACAGCGGAATCCGCTGGAGTGGCAACCCCCAGCCCCTGTTGGGCATAGACCGCCCCGCCCCCAAGGAGACACCAGCAAGCGCCAAGGAGGCACCCGAATCGAGTGGTGGGCGAGAGAAGCCAGTGGAGAGTCTTTGCGTTCACCCGTATCCCCGCATGGAAGGGCTAGCCCTGCCACCTAGACGTTTTGATCCGACCGCGAACCAAAACTCAAGCCAAACAGAATCATCCGCCCAGGTCCAACGCATAAGTCGTGCCGGGCGCCTTCAACGGGGCCGGGCCCCTGCTACAAGATCTTCTTGAACCGCTTGCTTGCTCCCCAGACAGCCAAAAGGGCCATCACGGTCAGAATCAGGTAATGGGACCAAAGATCAGTCACCCCTTGCCCCTTCAGGAAGATCCCCCGAACCATCTCCATGAAGTAACGGATGGGGTTCAGGCGAGTGAGGTATTGGAAGATCTCAGGCATGGTCTCCACCGGGTACATAAACCCCGAGAGGATGATTCCCGGGAGGATGAAGAGGAACATGGTGAGGAAGGCTTCTTGCTGGGTCCGAGAGATGGTGGAGATGAAGAGGCCTGCCCCCAACCCCGCTAGGATGTAGACGAAGGAAGCTAGGACAAGGGCCCCCACCGGACCCCTCAAGGGGATGTTGAACCAGAGAAGCGCCACCCCGGTAATGAGAGCCAAATCCACCAAGCAGATGATGAGAACTGGAACCGTCTTCCCCAGGATAAGCTCCTTGGGAGAGATGGGGCTCACCATCAACTGTTCGAGTGTTCCCAACTCCCTTTCCCGGACTACTGCCAGAGCCGTGAGGAGGAGTGCCATCAACATGAGGAGTAAACCGATGACGCCCGGAACGTTGTATACCTGGCTGGAGAGGTCCGGGTTGTACCAGGCACGGGTCCGGAGATCGATCCCACCCTCCATCTTCATTCCACGGGAAGCCGCCTGCTCGGCGGCGAATTCCTGTATGATCCGGCCCGCATACCCCTGGGCCACCGTGGCGGTGTTGGAGTTCGTGCCGTCGATGAGAATCTGCGTCGTTGCGGCCCTCCCCGCTTTCAAGTCACGGGCGAATCCAGAGGGGATCTGGAGACCCACGACAGCCGAGCCGCCATCAA
>JBDHMC010000379.1:0-3091 GCA_039656355.1 Gemmatimonadota bacterium
GGAACTGCCGGTCAATCCCCGATTCGGTGCTGCGGGCCGCGAACTCCTCATACCGGTCCACCGAGTCCGGAACGGTCGCCCGCACCAAGAGTTGCCGGAGTCCCTCCTGGCCATCGGTCAAAACCGCTCCGACCAGCCCCGGTTCATCTACCGGAAGGGGTGCAAGCTCGTACTCCTGCAGGAGCGGTTCAGGGCTCTCCGAGGTCCAACTTCGCACCACGAGCTCCGGGTTTCCCCGTTCTTTTCCCGTCAGGGTCAGGCGAGCAACTCCGGGCTGCCCGGCCCCGGATGGATCCACGAAGGGCAGCACTCGGCCAGGATTGGAAAGGGAGGTCTGATACCGTCCGGCCAGGAGACTGAATAGGGTGTGGGTTTCGAAATACAGGTCCTCGTGCAGAGCCTCCAGCGAGCTGATGATCTCCTCGTCCACCCCGATCCGGTAATCCGGTTCACTGAGCCGGAGATCCACCCTGAACTCGTCGAAGAACGGAGCATTGTCTCCCGCCGGATTCCCATCCTGAATGTCCATGATGTACGAGATCATCTCCCCGTAGGTCTCGGTCTGGAGCCGATCCCAAAAGCGCTCGGGATCCGTGACGATCCTCCGGTCGAGCAGGGTCTCTTCCCCCGAGGAGGCAGTGATCCATCCGGTGGTCACACGAACTTGTTCATACTCGGGGAAATGGTCGAAGAAGGGCCGGACCACGTAGCGAGGATCGAAGGTCTCCCTGAGGAGCAATGCCCCGGTAGTGTCCCGGGCTTCGAAGGTGTAGATGGGGTCCCGCTGGCGAGTGGGATGGAAGGTCACCACCGAGTCGGATATCCCCAGCTCCCGGGCCAAGATGGCGTCGATGGGATAAACCTCCTGTAACCACCGGTTTTCGGCAGCGATGGTCTGCCACCTGACTTCTTCCGATTCCTCCAGAGTGTGGTAGGTAAGGTCGATGGAGGCGACCTGTTGTCCCCTGAGTTGGGGCAGAAGCACATCATTGATCCAGGAATACCCCTGCTTATAGGCACTCAGGATGTGGACGGTGGCGTCGGTCACGCCCCTCTCGACTAATGCGGCCCGAACCTCCCGTTCCAGAGCTTCCCGAATCTCCGGAGGCTCACTCACCCGGATCTCTATATCGGCCGGAGCCCCCGGCCTGAGGTTCGGATAAACCTGGTCCTCCAGGAGTGCTCTGACCTCGTCCACCTCCCAGGGAATCTCCCATTCCTGGACGAAGACCGTGTCCCCAACCCCAAACCCGGTGGACCAGTTTTGAACGGAGACATCCACCCCGGGGAAGCGGTCCCTTACGACTCGGGCCGCGAGGTCGTTTACGGCCTCAGGCACCTCCTGGGCAGCCAACTCAACTTCCACCCGGGAAGGTGGATCATCAGCCAATCGGTCCATCCAGCTCCCCAACTTGGTAAGGGCGAGCGCGATCTGGCCGGAAGCCTGCCGGGCTTGAAGGAATCGACGCACCTCCGTCTCGGCGTCAGCGAGGCGGTATTCCCCTTTGCCGTGGGTCCAGAGGTAAGGCGCTCGGTAGGCCAACCATTCGGTGGCAGCCAAAAGGCCCGCCTCATTCCCACCTCCGATGGCCAGGGCGTTCCTTTCCCCGAAGGCTCCCTCAACGAACTGAACGAAGCCTTCTCCAATCCCCACCTCCGTCTCCGGCAACTTCCCTTCCTCCTGCAGCCGGCGAATCTGGTAATGGTCGGTTCCCAGGAACACTGGAAAGCCAGAGGTGGTGGGGTCGTTTTCCTGGGCGCTCAGTTGTACCAAGGGAAGCCGGATTCCAGCCGTTTCCAGGCCCACGCGGGTGGCAAGATCCAGGACGGCACTGGGTGCCTCATTCCCGCTCAGGGAAATGAAGGCGGCGGTCTCATCTGCCACCAGATCCCTATTTGTGTCCCGGAACAACCCCCCCACCTGATAGATGTTGGGTAAGGTGAACGACGCGTCCGCTCCCCTACTGAAGGACCCTGCAGCTCGAATCTCCCAGGGTTCCTCGGGGCGAAGAGTGATGGTTCGATCCCTGTCGGGTCCGACGATCCGGACGTCGAGACGGTGCAGGGCTCGAAACTCGAGGTCGGAGAGGGTGGTGATCTCATCCGGCTCGGCTACTTCGGTGGAGTCTCCTTCGACTGGCGCGACGGCGGTGTCCGGCTCTTGGGCGACGGCGGTGTCCGGCTCCTCCCCAGCGACAGGGAGGGTATCTTTCCCCAAAAACGCATCGACGGCAGCATCGAACGCTTGTCCGTCCGGCACGGCAATCACCACCAGGGCTCGTGCGATTCCAGGCCGTGCCCCGTCCACAACGATCTGGTCCAGGGACACCGTAGCGTCCTCGAGCCCGTGACCCTCGGCGAATCCCTCGACTTTCTCGGCCACCTCCCTCCAGGTGATACCGTCCGGAGCCCAGACTCCGGGATAACGACCGGAGAGATACCCTGCCGCCGTCAGGAGACCTGTGGCATCATACCCTGCGACGGCCACGGCGCCCGACGCGAAGGTTGCTCCGGAAGGAAGGTGGGATACCACGCCCTGCCCAGGCGCCAGTCCTTCCAGGATTCCCCGAGCCCCCCCTGGCAACCCCACGTCAGTCAACGCCCTCTCTCCGACCAGGACGACAGGGGATCCGTACACCCGCCCAGAACTGGCACGTCCCGTCAGGCCAAGGTCTGTGGCCGAAGTCTCGTATCCGAAGCGGGCCCCGAGGTTGGCGGCCGCCGCCACCTCCCCCTCCGTCGGTTCGGATGAGAGAAGGATCTGAAGCTCCAGATCATCAACGACTCCGTCACCGTTGCGGTCCTGAAGAACCACTCCGGTATCCAATACGGCTCTTAGGTCGGTGAGAGTCTGGGGCGAGCCGGACGCGGGGGGGGTCTGTCCGCCAAGGAGAGCAGGCCCCACCAGAGCTATGGTTGGGAAGACAAGGAGAGTCCTGATGGGGGCCACAACCCTTTGGGAAGTCAGGTACGTCATGATCGTCGGGGTTCGGGGGTCATTGGGCTCCCGGATCCGGAGAGCCTTCCGATCCCAGTTTAGCCAGCGCTTCGTTTTTTCACGGCCCTCGGAAGGTACTCGGCCACCCCGGCC
>JBDHMC010000380.1:0-3091 GCA_039656355.1 Gemmatimonadota bacterium
ATCGATTTCGATGATTACCATGGGTACGACGGCACAGTCGACTACATCAGGAGGGTCGCTAGAGAATACTCCGACATCACGGAGCTCATCGAGATCGGAAGATCGACATTTGACCATCCCATGTACGTCCTCGTGATTACGAAAATGGACAACGGGACCACCATCGATCGTCACGTTGAACTTCGAAACCCGCGAAAAGAGGGCGTGGATAACGTCACCCCAATGAAGTCCTACCACGGGAAGCCCGGGGTGTGGATCGACGGGGGAACCCACGGAAACGAGTACACGTGGACGGAAGTCACCCTCTACATCATCGATAAGCTGGTGTCCGGCTATGGATCCGATGACGCCATAACCCAGCTCATCGATGACAACGTCTTCTATATGACCCCCATCGTGAACCCGGACGGCGTCTACAATTCTGTCGAACGTGGGATTTCCCAGCGACAGAACTCTATGGAAGTGGACAACGACGACGACGGGCAGATCAATGAGGACGGACCCGATGATCTGAACGGTGACGGGAAGATCACCAGCTTCCGTTATCCTGACGAAAACGGCCGCTACGTCATCGACGACGAAGACCCCCGCCTCATGGTCCGATTGGCCCAGGACGAGGAGACCACCAAGGAGAGATACTCCGTGGTGCGGGAGGACCGGGACAACGACGGTGACGGGCGGCGAGGTGAGGATGGCGAAGCCGGCATCGACGTGAACCGAAACTTCCCGGAAGGGTGGTTCAACGACGAGCCCGATGGGAGAAAGGGCGGGAGCGGATACTACGCGGCCTCTTCCAATGAATCCAGAGCCATTCTGGAATTCTTCACCAACAACACCAACATCCTCCTGGTTCAGTCTTTCCATACCTCAGGTGGATTCACTTATCGGCCCTTCGCCCGTTGGCCTGACAGCCGCATCGCGGCTGAGGACCTGGCGGTCTTCGACCAAGTGATGGGACCGAAGTACAAGGAGCTTCACCCCAACGAAGAGGACCAGGACCGGCTGTGGAGGCCCCCGTACAGGGGTGACCGGCCATACGGTTACGGGATCTTCATCGATTGGGCCTACGCCCAGTATGGCGCCTACTCCATGACCACCGAGTTGTGGAGTTGGAGCCGGGATACCCGGGGATTACCGGGCTATGACGGTGAAGACGATCGGAACGTCTGGTACCGCGCTCTCCTGGACTACCAGGAAACGGCCTTCGACGGGGAGATCTTCGTGCCCTGGACAGATTACAACCATCCGGACCTCGGCAGAGGTCAGATTGGTGGTTGGGTGGCCACTTATGTGGGTGGTAACGCGTTACCCGGGCCCTCCTTGGAGCATATCGCTGAGGTTCACTGGCAGTTCGAGTTGTTCAAGGCCGGCCTCCTGCCAAAGCTCGAGATCACGGAGGCAACGGCTGAGACCCTGAGCAACAGCGGTGGCACAAGAGTCGTGAAAGTCACTGCTACCGTGGAGAACACGGGCCAGCTGGCCACACACCTTGCCCGGGGAGCCAATCTGGCCGGAAACCGCCAGGACGCCATCTGGCTCCTGGGCGATCGGGACCGGATCAAGTACCTGCAGGGAGGTGTCTGGCAGAGGTTGGGCACTATCGAAGGAACCTTGGAGATCCCGGATGAGGCGGCCCCGGAGGCCGGCGCCAGGGGTGGGGGTCCCGGTGGACAACGGCAGGCCCAACCCGCAGGAAGCCCCGGTGGCCGAATGCCCATGCAGATGATGCAGCAGTTCCAGGGTCGGGGCGGCGGCATGCAACCGCAAGAACCCGAGACCGGGAACACAAGGGAGGTGACTTGGCTCATCTCCATTGAGGGCGACTCGCCCTTGAAGCTGGTGCTCACCTCCCAGAAGGGTGGCACCAAAGTCCGCAACCTTACGGTCCGTTAGGAGAGGAGGACATCATGGAAACGCAAAAGAGCTTGAGGTTCCTGCCGGCATGCCTCCTCGCCGTCTTCCTTTTGACCGCGGGATTTGAACCGGCATTCGCCCAATCCAAGGTCCAACTGAACCCCGGTGGTTATCACGGGGAGTTGGATTTCCCTGTCTCCTGGAAACGGTACTACTCGTACGAAGAGTGGACCGCGATGATGCACGACATCCAGGATCAATATTCCCAGTTGGCTGACATCGAGTCCATCGGAAAGAGCCGGATGGGCCGGGACCAATACCTCATCACCATCACGGCCAAGTCCACGGGGGCTCATGACACCAAACCCGCCATGTGGGTGGATGGAGCGGTTCACGGGAATGAGATAAACGGGATCATGTGCTCCCTTTACCTCATGTGGTACCTGTTGACCCGGTACGATTACGACCCGTTCATCTATGATCTGGTCAACTCCTCTACCTTCTACATCCTCCCAGGCCTGCACGTCGACGGTAACGCGTCCTTCGCCAGCTTTCCAAACAACCCCAACAACCCACGGGAGCCCTATCGTCCCGAGGACAATGACGGGGACGGTCTCTACGACGAAGACCAGACGGAAGACGTGGACGGCGATGGCCAGATGTCAAGGATGTACATGGAGGACCCGGACGGCCCCTTGAAGTTGTCTGAGGACGGAAGACAGTTCATCCCGGTCACGGATCCGAACGAGCAGGTGCAGCGGTTCCGGAGCATCGGCTCAGAAGGGTTCGACAACGATGGAGACGGGAGGATCAACGAGGACGATATAGGCGGTCCCGATCCGAACCGAAACTACCCCTTCGCCTGGACTCTCCAGGCAGGCTGGCCCTACACCATGTCGGAGCCCGAGACTCGTAACGCCTACGAGTTCATGAGGACCCACGACAACATTTTCGCCAGTTTCCACTACCACAACACGGGTCGCCTGATTATGTCCTCAGGACCGGGGGCGGTGGAGGCAGCGGCCCAAGGACAGGCTGCGGGTGGCCGCGGTGGGGGCCGCGGCGGCCAGCAATTGACTGCAGAGGAACGCCTTGCCCAGATGCAGGCAGAGAACAAGTACGCTCAGTTCTTTGAACGAACGGTGGCTCCGGAGTACCAGCACGATTTCGACGTGCAAACCGAGATCGTGACCATGGGAGCCCGCATCATGAAGAACTATCGACAGAGCATCAGCAG
>JBDHMC010000381.1:0-3088 GCA_039656355.1 Gemmatimonadota bacterium
AAGGTCACGAAGCCGGGGACCGGATTCGTCATGAGTCGGAGGTGCCGGACCAGGATGATCAGGAATGACCAGTGCATGAGGATCCCGGCCAGCCAGAGGATGTGATCCGTCCGGTACACCAACCTCTTCCCATCTACCAGCTCAGCCTTCGTGTTTCGAAGCAGTGAGCGGAAAAAGAGAACCTCCAATGCCATTCGTCCCACGGCCTGTAGAGGGGTGTGGGGGTTCTCCAGACGGCTATGGGGAATCCAATCCAAGGACTTTTGTTGTCCGCAGGTTGTGGGAATCCTGAAGGGGACAGCACTCTTCGACCACCCCAGGACCTTCATCACCATTCCGCCCAGGAAGAGGAAAAGGGCAAGGGACGGGATGATAACTCCGAAGATCAACCCGAGGCCGCCAACACCTCCGAGCATTCCCACCAAAAACAGACCACCGACGGCTGCCAGGGCAACCAATATATTCATCGGAGATCCTCTCGTTGCACGTTGTCGTACGTAGAGGTCTTTTGACTCGAATTTTCCAACACTCTCTCAGGCTCCTCATCCTGCCGGTTCATCTTCCCAAGCACCCACCCCATCTGCCGCTTTACCTCACTTATGCGAAGCTGGCTCACTTCTTCCCGCCGGGCGGCATAGAGCTCGAATGCCGCCAGGGCGACTTCATCGATCTTGGCATCCAGTTCTGCGAGCCCTTCACGAAGGCCGGCATCCACCTCGGCTTCAGGGATCACAGTCCGGACGATGGATCGGAGGGAGAAGACGAAAGAGAGGGCCTCTGAGGGAGTGAACTGCTGGACCGCACGGATTCGGACGATCTTGTCGAGATGGGTCCTGAGGTCCTCCATGTCCATCCCGTCCAGAATCGTCTGGAATATTCCACGGGTCCCTTCTCTGACACTGTGGCCCAGCGGGTTTGCGAAGGGGTCCTTCTGGGCTTGAAAAAGGACGGCAGACTCAGAAGGATAGGCGGACAGAACCGCATCCACCCATCGTTCGACAATGGTGTCCTTCCGCTGCTCAAGCAGGTCCTCGAACGTTCCCACGTGCAGACTCCCACAACGATCCATGGACAAGGACAGGCCGACCTATTTGGCCGGGGGTCCTGGGTCCGAATTTTCCCCTTTCCTTTCGACTTTCCCGAGGGGGCAGAAAAGGAAAGAGAGTGGGAGCGCTCCGGCCCCGCCGGAGCGCTCCCATCACTAGATCAGACGCAGCCTGTGGGCTTAGGCAGTCCAGCCACTTTACAAGCGCCCTTCGCAGGGCCGCTGGGGAAGAGGTCGTAGACCTCCTTCAGCGAGAAGCCAGTCTGCTTACAGAGCTTCCGGATCATGGGAGCCATGTTGTATTCCAGGTAATAGTCCCGGAGATAGTTCACGAGTTTCCAGTGATTGTCGCCTAGATCATCCACGCCCTCGGTCTTGGCCAGGTCTGCTGCTACGGCCTCGTCCCAAACGTCAGGATCTTGGATGAAACCATCTTCATCGATTTCAACTTGCTTACCACCGAGTTCCACCATCGACATTTGGATTCCTCCACTTTCAGCGCCCCTCAAGGGGCTTTGGGTGCGCGAGGTCCGGTCGGTTCCGGCCCAACACGCAGATCAAAACATCTCGATATCCACCTTTGGCCCGTCCCGCAGGGTTGCCGGGACCGGCATCCGTAGGGCCATCTTTTTCAACTTCTCCCGATCGTCCTCCGGAACATCTTTGGGCAATTCAACGTCCAACACGATGCCGCCGACCCGGTTGGGGTTCTCAACCAACTCGAGGGTCAGGCTTACGGAGACGTCCCCATCCGTGTAGCCCCGGGCATCACAATAGGCTTGGACCATAGTTGCCAGGCAGGCGCCCGAAGCCACACCCAGGTACTCCACCGGGCTGGGGCCCCCATCCTGGCCTCCTTCCGCAACTGACATGTCCGTGGTCATCACATGACCCCTGAGTTCCACGGAGAACCGGAGGCCCTCCTCTCGGGTGACTGTGATCAGATCCACAACACTATCCCTCCACTCCTGACACCTTCACGAGTTGGCTCCCTGGTCCCGTCCGACCCGAGTATTCCCCGTAGATCATGGCCGCAAGGCGATACCACATGTGGGCGAATTTCGAGTACGGGAGGTAGACCAGAAGCCCGAAGACGAAGACCAGGTGCACGAAGTAAATGCTATAGGCCGGGAGGGCGAACCCGCTGGCATAAGCCTCGGCTCCGGCCACCCCCTCAGCAAGGAACCTGAACACCTCCACAACGAAGCCGGAGATGCCCACGACCAGGAGGGGCCATACGAAGGTCCAGTCGAAATTCGTGCTCTGGTGGTAGCCGTCATTCGGAGCATGTTTCCGTGTCAGAATGGCTTTGCTCGCCCCGATGATCAGGAAAATCCCGCCCACATTGGCCAACATTTTCATGGGGTGCATTAGGCCAAAGGGATACTGGGGGAAAACATCGGAGTTGATGCTGGGCATGATATAGAGGTCGACCACCGCCCAACTTGTCACGATAAAGAGGGCGAGGAAGCCGTAGAATGCCATGAGGTGAGCCCACTTCCGGGAGGCCTGGTCCGTGCAGGTCCCGAACCGGTCATGGGTGAGCACCCTCACCAAGGCCTTGATCATGCTTGGAATGAATCCCATGACCGAGGTCCCTCGACCCTGGGCCGCGTCATTGGCCTTCATCCCACTCCAGAACCTGAAGAGGCCCACAATGAGGCCCCCGAACGTCAGAAGGGTGAGGGAGGTATAGAAGGCGATGAGAAGCCAATGGGGGAAAAAGTGTGCGTAGAACTCGTGGCCGTGGGGATCGACGTACCCGACGGCAGCTTCGATGGGGCCCCTGACCAGGAGGGCTACTGCGATGAGCAGGGCCGGGACCAGGGCCAGCATGATGGGGACGGCTTTGGCGGAGTTCACCAAACGACCCATGACGCTGGGAAAAGCATAATGCTCGATGGCCTTTTGCCTCACAGCCGCCAACACGTCCCCAGGCCGGGCTCCCCTTGGACAACGAAGGGAGCAGTCGTTGCACTGATGACAGAGCCAAACATCCGGGTCTGAAATCAGGCGGTCTTTTAGACCCCATTGGGCCCAGAT
>JBDHMC010000382.1:0-3243 GCA_039656355.1 Gemmatimonadota bacterium
GGACTGAAACTCCAAAATCGTGTCGGAGACCGCCCTCCGACACTTTCGACACTGGCCGGCGAATGGGCGGGGGGGAAATGCCGTTGAGGTTTAGGTTCCGATAACAGCGGGCCTACAGCGGCTCGCCTTCGGCTCGCGCCCTTCGGGTCATTCGCGGCGGTCACGCCGTTTGCCGAGGCAAACGCCGCGCCCTTGGCGAATGCCGGCAGCCCGCGAGGCGTTAGCCGCAGTCGGGTTTGTTTCGGTGAAGAACACGGATTTTCTATCTCCGATGGGTCCCTCATGCATCGACACTAGCGAGTGAGTCCATGGTCTGGCCGTAGTTCCCTTTGGCTTGGCACGACTCGGAGGTCTCCATTCCCATTGCCGAGGATCCGGGTGTTGCTGCAGCAATCAGGCTCCTGGAGGCGTATGTGGAGGATCAAATCACGTACCAGGGGCTTCCAGGGATTTCCATGGGAATCGTGCATGACCAGGACCTCATCTGGTCTCGGGGTTTCGGCTTCGGCGATTCGGAACAGCGACTTCCCGTATCCTCTGAGACCATCTATCGAATTGGCTCAATCTCGAAACTGTTCACCAGCATCGCTATCCTGAAGCTGCGTGATGAGAGCAAGTTGCGGCTTGACGACCGAGTGGACGCCCATCTGCCTTGGTTTCGACCCAAAAACTCATTTCCAGATACCCCTCCAATATCAATCCGTCACCTGTTGACGCACACTTCGGGACTGCCCAGTAACGCACTGTCATCGTATTGGAATTCTTTCGAGTTCCCCTCGTCAAAGGAAGTTGCTGAGGGTATTCGACAGCAGGAGACGGTTCTGCCGACGCAGTCGAGATTCAAGTATTCCAATCTTGGGTTCTCAGTTGCTGGCAGATTAGTGTCAGAAGTCTCTGGTACCTCCTTCGAGCAGTTTGTTCGCGACCAGATCCTCGAGCCTTTGTCCATGAATAGCACGTTCCCCGGTCTTCCCGAGGAAGCTCGGCCTCGGCTCGCGATTGGCTTGGGAAGGCGCATGCCGGATGGAACCCGTCAAGTGTTGCCTTATTCAGAGACTCGCGGGATTACGCCGGCAGCTGGGTTCTCGTCCACAGTGACTGACTTAGCCCGCCTCGCCTCATGGATCTTTCGGCTCTTGGATGGGGAAGAACGAGAAGTGCTCAACTCCTATGCCCTACGTGAGATGCTGTCGGTCCAGTGGCTCCACCCGAGCTGGGAATGGGGTTGGGGCCTTGGCTTCGAAATCCTGCATACACCGGAAAGAGACCTCGCTGGACACGGGGGTTTGGTTGGGGGCTACCGCTGCGCTTTCTATCTGAGCCCCCAGGAGAAGATCGCCGTTATCGCTCTCGCCAACGCAGTCGACACAAAGCTCTTCCCCGGTCAGCCATACAGCATTGTCGACAAGGCATTTGCCTGGGTCGCACCCGCAATAGAAAAGGCCGTGGTGCTACCTGATCGGAACGAGGAGCTAGATCCGGAGTGGGATCGGTATGTTGGGGCATACCGTGCGTGGTGGACGGATCTGAGGGTTCTGATATTGAAGGGAAGTCTCGTCCTCATCTACCCACAAGCGGAGAATCCAGGAGAGTACATGCTGACGCTCGTGCCTGACCGAACTGGTGGGTTCCGTGTGGAAGGTGACGGCTTTGACGAGACCGGTGAGGTCGTCAAGTTCGAGAGCAACGCTTCCGGCGAGGTCGTTGGAATGAGATTGGGAAATGATTACTACGAACGGGTTGAGAGAAAGAGGGGACCGTAGGATCTCCCGGAGGACAGGTTACGGCATTCGGCCCTGCTCGCCGAATCTGATAGCGCAACTTTGATAGAGGAGACAATTTCCTCGAAGAGAACCTAATGTGGGCAGGTTCTCGAATCGTTGGATGTCGACTGCGGCTAACAGCGGTCGTGCCGCGGCTCGCCTTCGGCTCGCGCCCTTCGGGTCATTCGCTGCGGTCACGCCGTTTGCTGGGGGCAAACGTTGCGCCCTCCGGCGAATGCCGGCAGCCCGCGAGGCGTTAGAAGGCACCTTCTGGTGGGCCTAGAGGGAGGCGCTGGCTCGGAGGGAGCGTTGTGGGGTATCATGGAGGTCAGAAACGGCCCCACCCCACCAGAGGAATGAGATGAGAACGTTTACAGCCATCGTCGAGCGAGATCCAGAAACAGGCCTCTTCGTGGGCTACGTTCCAGGGTTCGCTGGCGCCCATAGCCAAGGCGACAGTCTCGACGAATTGAACGACAACCTGCGGGAAGTAATCGCGATGCTCCTGGAGGATGGCGAACCCCGCTTGGAGACCGAGTTCATCGGCACGCAGACGGTTACGGCGTGATTCAATGGCTCGGCTGCCAATTTTGAAGCCCAGGGAGGTAATTGCGGTCCTCGCGTCCCTCGGTTTCGAGGAAATCCGGCAAAGGGGTTCACACAAACAGTTTCGTCATCCAGATGGCCGCCAAACCACAGTCCCCTTCCATGGCGGTCGGGACATCTCACCTATCCTTCTCCGCAGGATCATCAAAGACATTGGGCTGACCGTCGAGGAGTTCATCGACCGCCGATAGATCGCGGGAGATGTTGCCTTCTATCAGCGGCCATGCCGCACACTCGCTTAGCTCGCGGCCCTTCGGGTAACGGCCTGACGGCCGTCCCGGCAGCCCGCGGGACGTTAAGCGGGAATCTCTGAAGATCACCATCGTGAGAGGTAGTGAATGTCGAAGCGTCTCGCCGAAGACATCGCGGCTTTTCTGAGCGAAGACGAGGTATACCGGGGCTTGACCCGGCTTCCCGATGAGTTCCTGCAAAGGAGTCGGGCGCTCTCTGGAGAGACGGTCGTTCAAGTGGCCCTTGATCTCTGGGGGCGGGGAGATCAAAGGAATCGGTGGGCAGCTGCCACGCTACTCCAATCGCATCCCGCGGCATTTCGCCACCTTCGCTGGCGGCCTCTTGAGGAGATGGGCGACGGGATGGGCAATTGGGGTGACGCGGACGCCTTCGCTTTCTTGGCCGGGCTGGCGTGGCGAAATGGGCAGATCAGCGATCAGAGGGTGCATCGGTGGGCCCGCTCGCAGAACCGATGGTGGCGTCGGGCAGCCCTCGTCTGCACCGTTGTTCTCAACCGACGATCTGTGGGAGGCCGTGGGGACGTGGGGCGTACGCTTGCGGTTGCCGAGTTGCTGGCCACCGACCGCGACGACATGGTGGTCAAGGGGCTGTCTTGGGCTCTTCGGGAACTGATACCCGTCGA
>JBDHMC010000383.1:0-5503 GCA_039656355.1 Gemmatimonadota bacterium
TGAACCTTTCGACCAAGGCAGCCTCATTGACTGTGGACCCGGTGGGCCTCGTCGATGGTCGGGTCGAGGTGGACGTGGCGATCACCAATCTGGCCGGGCACAAGGTTCCCACCGCCTATCCCTCCCGGCGAGCCTGGATCCACCTGACGGTTCGGGATCTGGCTGATCGAGTGGTGTTCGAGTCGGGGGCGTTTCAGCCTGACGGTTCCATCGTGGAGAATGACAATGACGTCGATGGAAGTCGGTTCGAACCCCACCACCTGGAGATCACTACCCCAGGCCAGGTCCAGATTTATGAGGACATCATGGTGGACTACGCCGGGGCTGTGACGACGGGGCTCCTTTGGGGGGTCGAATACGTGAAAGACAACCGGCTACTGCCCCGAGGATTCGACAAGAACACGGCTTCGAACGATGTGGCTGTCAAAGGAGAGGCCCTCGGCGACCTGAATTTCATTGGAGGAGGAGACACCACCCGTTATTCGGTGGGTGTCGGGAACGCCTCTGGGCCATTTCAGGTGGAGGTGGAGCTCTGGTACCAACCGATTGGGTACCGGTGGGCGAAAAATCTGGGGGACTATGACACTGCGGAGTCTGCCCAATTTATGGGGTTCTTCGAAGGCGTGGCGCCAGCTTCAGCAGCGTTGCTGGCCCGGGCCCGGGTTACGGTTCAGTAGATGGATGATATCCTGGAGGCGTTGAGAACCAACAATAGGATTACCCTACTCCTCTTTGACCAGATCAGCTCAGAGGGCATGCGGTGCACCCTTTCCAAACGGGGTGGACGGGACGTTGCGAGGCAATTTGCCCATATCCATGACGTCCGGGTTTACCACCTGGAAAAGAGGGCGAAGGATCTGGCGGAGGGTCTGCCGGTCTTTCGGTCCAAGGAGCACCCCGATCGGGAGGCGGTGAGGGAGGCCCTGGTCGTCTCGGGCGACGCTCTGGAGGCTTTTCTGGCCGGACTGATCGCCGGGGAAATGGGACGAAGAGGATTCAAGAAGGGAATCGGCACCACGCTGGCCTATCACGTGGCTCACGAGAGTCACCACCGTGGGAGCATTCTCCTCACCCTGAAGACCTGCGGCCACAAAGTGGACCAGACCACGTCTTACGCCATCTGGGACTGGGACCGCCGGTAGTGTTCTGAAAAGGGGGGAGGCCTACCCTCCCCCCATCGAATACTCCTTGGGTGGTTCGGCTCCCAAAAGGTGCGTCACGAAGTAATCCCAACGGCGCCGCATCATGTAGGGCTCGTTTCCGAACCCATGACGGCGGTTGGGAAAGAGGATGAAGTCGAAGTCCTTGTTGGCTTCGATGAGGGCATCCACCACCACCATGGTGTTATTGGGTGGCACGTTGCTGTCCATGGTGCCGTGGGCCAGGAGAAGCTTCCCCTTCAGGTTCCCAGCCACCAGCTGGTTCGCCTGGTTGTCGTAGCTGGTGGTGCCGTCGGCGTATGTCTCCAGGAGTCCCTGCCACTTCTCTCCCCAGTCATCCTCGTAGTTCCGGTTCTCGTGATTGCCGGCCTGGCTCACGGCAACCTTATAGAAATCCGGATATCGGAGGATTCCCGCGGTTGATGCGAATCCCCCACCCGAATGACCCCAGATCCCCACCCGATCGAGGTCCAACCAGGAGTATTGAACGGCCAGTTGTTTGATGGCGGCGATCTGATCCGGAAGGCCGTTGTCCCCCATGTTTCCGTAGTAGACGTCGTGGAAGGATTTGGAGCGTCCGGGGGTACCCATGGCGTCGAGGGTAACGACGACAAATCCAAGTTCCGCCATGGCCTGATGCTCCCGCCGAGCCGCCGCGAAGCTGCGACTTCCCACACTCCCTGACTGGGGGCCCGGGTAGAGGTAATTCACCACCGGGTACTTCAGGGCCGGGTCCAGGTGGGAGGGTTGGTACATGATGCCGTAGACGTCTGTGACCCCGTCTCTGGCCTTTGCAGAAAAGGGGATGGGGGGCTCCCACCCTGTAGCTTGAAGATGGGAGATGTCTCCTCTCTCGAGCTCCACCCGCTCCCGCCCCCGCATGTCCCTCACCACCGTGGCCCCTGGGTCCAAGGGTGTGGAGTAGGTGTCGATGAAATAGTCAGCCTCGGGAGAGAGGGTGACTGTGTGGTTGGCACTGTCCGGCGTCAGCAGGAGGACATCCCCCCCATCCATGCTCACGGAGTAGAAGTATTGGAAGTAGGGATCTCCGGGCTCCCGGCCGGCGCCGGTGAAGTAGAGCATCCGGTTTTCGCGATCGATGTGCCGGACTTGGAGTACTCGCCACTCACCGGAAGTAATGGGGGTCCTTAAAGCCCCGGTCTGGAGGTCGTAGAGATAGAGGTGCCCCCAGTCGTCTCGTTCCGAGAACCAGACGACCTCATTGGATTCCGGGAAGAAGTGCCAATTCACCATGTCCTCGCCGGACTCGAAATAGGTCTCGACCCTCTCGTTCAACACGTCGCGAACCGCGCCGGTCTCTGGGTCTGCCACCCTTAGGTAGGCCTCTTTGTGATCCCTCGAAGAGGAAACGAATGCTAACCGGGAACCGTCGGGGGCCCACTCCACATCAGAGAAGGCTCCGTTGCAGTAGATGTGGTCGCAGATGGTGGACCGGTGTTGGTCAAGATCGATCATCCCCACCCCTCGGGCGTCGTGCTGGAAGGTGGCTATCTTCTTCGAGTCGGGGGACCAGAGGAGGACGGGCCGGTCGCTTTTTGTCCAGCCGGCGTTGTTGGTGGCGTACCCAAAGTCCTCGATCCCGTCCGTTGTGAGTGCGGTCTCCTCCCGGGTTTGAGTGTTCCTTATCCATAAGTTGTGGTCTCGGATGAAAGCGGCCTTGGTGCCGTCGGGGGAGGCAACCTCTGGGGATCCACGGCGAGCTTGCGGCCCCACCTGGGGAGCCTCGGACCCTTCAGCCTGCCGAGGCTCCGAAATGCATTGGTAGTTGCTGATGTCACACTGGTAGGTACGGGCTCCGACATCGAAGCTGATTGAGCGGCCATCGGCACCGGGATGGAAGGTGGTGAACGGCAGGTCCAAAGGCTCGTACGTTTCAGCCGCCGCCTCCGATAGCGCTTCGGCCAGGCGGTCATGATCGAAAGCTCTCTCACGGTTCCGGCCTTCAGGGTCCACCATGATGAACTCGTGCCCCTCCGGGATGGCGTTCCGGTACCAGAACCGCCCATCATCCATCCAGGTTGGTCGGACACCGGTGCCGTAGACCAAAGGGCCCATGGTTGCATTGAGGAAACCCTGTGCCCGGGCATAATCCTGGGCAGTGACGGATTCCGGAGCAAACCGCTCCTGGGCCCCCAGGACGGAAGGCACGGTGCTGAGCAAAAGGACCATAATCGCGATTGGCAACTGAATTCTTCGCATGGTAAA
Source organism: Gemmatimonadota bacterium (assembly GCA_039656355.1). Classification (GTDB taxonomy): domain Bacteria; phylum Gemmatimonadota; class Gemmatimonadetes; order Longimicrobiales; family Gaopeijiaceae; genus JABDNZ01. The sequence continues at coordinate 3,387 of JBDHMC010000383.1, forward strand.
CCTCTGGAGCTGGGCCCGATTGGTGGGGACCAAGATGGCTGTCGATGCAACGTGATGAGGAGCAGGTCCTGCGGCAAGGCGGAGGGTTTATTCCTTGCCGCCCCGCGGCTCTGTCCCCCACCTTTGGGAGAATCCGGCTCGGGTTGGAGTCCAAGTTTTGGTTGTCGTGCCGGAATCATCTCCAGCCGCCTGGGAGATCCCATTGGCGCTTTTCTCAAGCTCGTCGGAGGAGTCAAGGACCGAATTTCTCCTGAGGATCGAGGATCTGAAGGACGCCCTCGAGGCCGCTGAGGTGCCTCATCGGCGGAGAAAGACCCTGGGATTCGGGGTTTTGCTCATCGGGGTAATCGCCCTGATTCTGGGGCTCACCGTGGATACGGGATTGCTCAGTTATGCCATATTGGCTTTTCTGATCCCGTTTTTTGGCCTCGGCTTTTTCCTCATGGCGGGGCAGGAAGTCCGAAGATTGAGACGGGAAGTGGACGCATTGGAGGGCGAGTGGCGCTCTCTGGAAACGGGTGAAATCCGTGAGGACAACCCGGATGCGGTCCGGGTTTTGGAGAACCCGGAAGGCGATGGCCGGGCCTCGGGGGAAGGGAAAGGAGAGGTTTAAGTGCGATTTCCATACTTCTCGCTCTGGCTCTTGATAGTGGGCGCTCTGATCGCTCCGGATCTCGGTTCGGCCCAGGTGGTTGGCGAGCTTGATCCGGCCGGTGCGGGGCTTCCACTCTTTCGGCCTCAGAACGCAGTGGCGGTCTTGGCGGTAGCCACACCCGAATGGGAGGCGGTACCCACAGATCCTCACGACCTCCTCGGCAATTATCAGTTCTTACCTTCCTATGCCACGGATGACGCGAGAGGGCAGGTCTTCCAGCTTCTGGAGGCGGACCCCGGGCTCGAAGCCTCCGATTCTGAGGGTCGTTTTGTGGCGGTACCCTGGACCGTCGGTTGTGGCTGCGCCGATGAGGGGTGGGACCAACCGACCTGGGTGCCCCCCGGAGATACGGTGGTCTTTCTCCTGAACCGAACCCGTGAGAACGCGCCTTGGGATGGCCCGCCCGTGTTCGACGTGTTGGGATGGCACCAACCCTACCCGGTCGGGGAGTTTATTCCGTACTGGAGGCACACCCGGGCAGAACCCTCCAGTTGGCTGACGAAGAGGGAGTTCTTCGAGATATTAAAGATTCTGCCGACCGAGACAGGCTTCCGTTTGGATCCAACTTCTGCTGTCCAGGCCGTCACGGAATGGTTGAGAGCGAACCCTGGGCGGGAGAGCGCCTTCCCAATTCCCACCATCTTATGGGAGTTGGAGAGGATCACGGGGGTGACCCCGGTGGTCGGGGAAGGGACTGGAGAGTCTAGATCCGGAGGATAAGGTGTTTTCCGAATCAATCGAGTTGTACGACACGATCTACTCCGAGTTCAAAGACTTCGAGGCGGAAGCAGCCCAGGTTGCGACCTTGTTGAGGGAGAAATGCCCAGCCGCTAAGAGACTTCTCGATGTTGGGTGCGGAACCGGGCGCCACGCCGCCGCTCTTGTGGCTGAGCATGGCTTTCAGGTGGATGGTTTGGACATTGAGTCGGGTTTCCTGGAGATCGCACGGAAACGGTGCCCCAGCGGGAAGTTCTTCCGAGGAGACATGGCCAGCTTCGACCTGGGGTCCACGTACGAGGCCGTGCTCTGCCTCTTCTCGAGTATCGGATATGTTCGCACGCTGGAGCGGCTGACCCTTGCAGCCCGATCAATCCGCCGGCACGTGGCTCCCGGTGGGGTGGCCATCATCGAGCCCTGGTTCACTTCTGGTTTCCTCCGGGAAGGAGCCGTGCACATGACGATTGTGGATCGGGAGGATCTGAAGATCTCCAGGGTGAACCGCACTGAGATACGTGGCCGGATTTCATGGATGGAGTTCCAGTATCTCGTGGCTGACTCTCAGGAGATTCGGCATTTGAAAGAGGTGCACGAGCTGGGGCTTTTTTCTGAGGATGAAATGTTGGAAGCCCTCGAGGCCGGGGGCTTCCATGAGGTGGAGTTCGATCCGAAGGGGCTCACCGGACGTGGTCTCTACCTCGCCCGAACGCACTCCTGATCATCGGAGGTAGGCATGAAGATTCTG
>JBDHMC010000384.1:0-3071 GCA_039656355.1 Gemmatimonadota bacterium
TGTTCTTCAATGGATGGAGGGTATTCTCCGGTCGGGGCCCTCAAACCCTCGAGGATTCGTCGTCCTCCGAGTCCGAGGAGACCATAAGAAAGATCTCGTTCATGCCCTTCTTGGCATAAAGAGGTACCTGATTGATGCCAATCTCGAACTTCTCGGACGACGAATCCTCGAGGGTTTGAGGGCCCCGACCGGAGAATACCCTCCATCCATTGAAGAACAGGTCAATCTCCTGGGCGTACTCGAGGCCCAGGTTGATCACCTTCGCCTCCTGGGACAAGAAGGAAATCCGAGCCAGTGCCAGGTCCCCGCTCGGGTACTCTCGAGGCACGTACGAGGAGATGTCCAGGATGCCGTTTTCCTCAACTTCCGCCTCCTCCCACGGGGCGAGGAAGATGGCGTAGAAGCTCGGGTAGGCGTCTCGGGCCACTTGGGCGGACGGATAGGGTCCCGCCAGCTGCCAGCGCCCGACAGGCGTCTGGGCTTCACCTGGGATGGGGCCGACTCCCAAGACCACCGCGGGAAGGAGCATGCTCAGAAACAACCTCGGCGACTTCAACGGACCAACAGCTGTCATGGATTCAGTTCCTGGAAGGTCCACAGATGGTGCCTAGATACCCATACGATCCCACGCACGAAGTTGCTTCAGGAGTCGGGTGTGGCGGCAGGCTTTCAGCGAGTACAGATTGGGGGGCCACAATCACTTTCGAGACAGGGCGAGAACCCATGACCTCCAATACCGGAAAGTCCACCAAAGCCATCCATGCCGGCCGACTCGATCCCCGGCCTGAGGGGGCTATCACTACGCCGATCTTCCAGTCCAGCACCTACGAGTACCACGGAGAGGACTATCACAACGTCGGCTATCTTCGGCTGAGCAACAGCCCAAACCATATCGTTCTGGGTGAGCGAATCGCGGCCCTGGAAGCTACGGAAACGGCTCTGGCCACAGGGAGCGGAATGGCCGCGATCTCCGCCACACTCCTTGCGATCCTCTCCACCGGGGACCACATGCTGGTTCAGGATTGTCTTTACGGCGGCACGACCAGCCTTCTCACCCATGAATTCCCCCGTTTGGGGATCTCCCATTCCCATATGGATGCCCAGGATCCCGCAGCCTGGCCCGGGCTGCTCCGACCCACGACTCGGGTAGTCTACGTTGAGAGTCTTACCAATCCCCTGGTCCAGGTGGCGGACCTGGAAGCGGTTGTGGCCTTCGCCCGGGAGCATGGGTTGGTGTCTGTCATCGACAACACCTTCGCCAGCCCTGCGAACTTCCGCCCCGCCGAATTGGGGTTCGACCTGATCATGGAGAGCGCCACCAAATACATGAACGGGCATACCGACATCTGCGCGGGTGTCGTGGCCGGCTCGAAAGAAAATGTCTTCAAGATCAAGGTTACCCTCGACCACCTTGGGGGGGTACTGGATTCCCACGCCTGCTTCCTCCTGGAGCGTGGGTTAAAAACCCTCCCGGTCAGGGTGAGGGAGCAGAACGCCTCGGCTTTTCAAATCGCCCAGTTCCTCGAAGAACACCCCAGGGTGGCCAAGGTGAACTACCCAGGGCTGGCCAGCCATGCCCAGCACCAGCGTGCTTCCCGCCTTTTCGACGGGTTCGGAGGCATGCTCTCCTTCGAGCTGGCGGGAGGCGTCCACGAGGCTGGGGCGTTCCTCGGAAAACTCACACTTCCCGCCCACGCCGCCAGCCTGGGTGGGGTCGAGTCCCTCATCGTCAGACCGGCAGCGGCCACCCACGGCGGGGTGGCTCCAGAGGAACGAGCCCGAATGGGGATCAGCGATGCTCTGATCCGATTCTCCGTCGGACTCGAAGACGTGGATGACCTGCTAAAGGATCTAGGGGAGGCGCTGGCGGGCTAAGAGGAACAGGGGAGGAGTGGACGCTCCTCACAAAAGACCCAGCAGCCTCCACCAAAGGCTTCCCACGCCCACCCAGATTGCCAGGTTCACCAGGCTGACGATAAAGCCCAAACGCCACCAGTCGGCGACCTCGACATACCCGGCGGCAAACAGGACCGGTGCGGGTCCCGTACCGTAATGGGTCATGGAGCTGAACAGGTTGCTGCAGAAGCCGAGTGCGAGAGCCGCGAGCAACGGCGGTGTTCCCACCACGAGGGCGACACCCAGGAAGGGCGCGTACATCGCGCTCACATGCGCCGTGTTCGACGCGAAGAAGTAGTGAGAATAGAAGTAGACCAGCACAAGGCCCAGAAAAGCCCCCACCCACCCGTAACCCCCGAACACGCTGCCCACGGCTCCGCTGAACCACGGAATGAGGCCCAGCTCGGTGAGGAACGACGCCATCATCACCAAAGCCGAGAACCAGACCAGGGTGTCCCAAGCCCCGGTTTCCTTCAACACATCTCCCCAGGTGAGGACTCCGGTGATCAGCAGAATCACCAGCCCCAGGAGAGCTGTGGTGGTTGTGTGGATTCCCAAGGGCCCCGCCAGAATCCAGAGGCCAAGGAGGAGACCGAAACAGCTCAGCATGAGCCACTCGGACCTTCCCATTGGACCCAGCCCCCGCAGATGCTCCATCGCCAGGGCTCGGGCCTCGGGAGTTTCTGTTATTTCAGGGGGAGAGAGGCGATAGAGAATCCATGGGACCACTACCAGGCTCACCGCCCCCGGAACCAGAGCGGCCACGGCCCAACCAACCCAGGTAACCTCAATCCCCTGCGTGGAGGCCAGCTCCGCAGCCAGTGGGTTTGCCGCCATGGCGGTGAGGAACATGGCGCTGGTGATGACCGTCCCCTGGAACGCCACAACTGTGAGGAACGCTCCCATTCGCTTGGCAGTTCCGTCACCCGGCCGGCTATCGTAGGCCTCGGCAATCGAGCGGAGAATGGGGAAGATGACTCCCCCTGCACGGGCCGTATTCGAGGGAATAGCCGGCGCCAGAACCAGGTCGGTGGCCACAAGTCCATAACCCAACCCCAGGCTTCTTCGGCCCAGGAGCGCCATGAAATGGTAGGCGATTCGAGCGCCGAGCCCTGTCTTGATGAAACCGCGTGAGATAAAGAAGGCCAGAACGATGAGCCAAATCACACGGTTTC
>JBDHMC010000385.1:0-3060 GCA_039656355.1 Gemmatimonadota bacterium
CCGGATACCCAAGACATGTTCAACGCGCAGTTTTTCGACGCCATGAAGGAGTCGGCCTACTTCGTTAGCATCGTGCGGCTTCCGGTCATTAACTGGGACGACTTGAAGGAAGCGCTCAGGTCAGGGTCGATTGCCGGGTTTGGGGCGGACGATTTGCCGCAAAATGATTTCGAGCTATGGGACATGCCCCGTGTCATCATGACGCCGCATGTCTCGGACTACTCAAACCGATACCGTGACAATCAGTTTCTTCTCTATCGCGAGAACCTCCGCCGGTATGTCGCAGGCGAGAGAATGTTGAACGTAGTCGACCTCCAGCGCGGGTACTGATATTGAGAGTGCTTTAGGACATTGGGGCGAATCGGACCAAGGGTGTTCTGTATGGAAAGACCGGGGAAGCTTGGTTTAGCCACCTCTCCTCCCCTGACCTCCGCCCCTGGACTGGTTTCAGACGGACCCTGGTTCCTGGCTCGATTTTCCCCTCCTGAACCAGTCCCTTGAAGGTCCGAAAAAGGCCGGGATCGAACACCGTTCCAGCACCCTCTTCCATCAAGCTCAGCGCCCGTCTGGGTGAATGGGCCATGCGATAGCTTCTCTCGGAGGTCAGAGCATCGTACACGTCGGCGATACAGAGCACTCTGGCAGGGAGGGGGATCTCATCCCCAGTTAAGCCATCCGGATACCCGGTACCAGCCCAGTGTTCATGGTGATGCCGGACCATCGGGCGGATGTCCCAGGGGAACTCGATGTTGGCCAGGAGGCGGTCCCCTTCCTCTGCATGCCCCTCGATCACGGACCGTTCACTCTGGGTCAGCGGTCCGGGTTTATTGAGGATCTCCGACGGGATTGCCACCTTTCCCACGTCGTGTAGAAACGCCCCCATCCGGAACCAGACGAGCACCTTTTCGTCCATGCCGGTGGCCCTTGCCAGTGCACATCCCAGCTCAGCCACTCTCTTACAATGCCCGTGAGTGTAACGATCCTTCGATTCGATGGACTCTCCCCATTGGAGAACGATTTCCGAGAATCGATTCTCGAGGCGATTGAGCTGACGGTCTACATCCGCCAGATCAGGCCCAGCCCTGAGCTCAAAGAAGAGGCGGTACGCCGCTAGCAGACACTCCAGAGTCTCTCGGTGTTGGCCCTCACACCAATGAACCTCGGCGCGTTCCCGCAGGGTTTCGGCGGTGAGGAGGTGGTCTTCAGCCTCCCTCGCCAAAGCCTCGGCCCGGCGAAGCTCCTCCAGGGCTCGCCGGTGATTCCCCGTCTCCCTCTCCAGAGTCCCGTAATATTTGTGAATCTCGGCCAGCCATCGGGATGCCCCGAGCCGCTGAGCCAGTCCAAAGGCCGCGTCGCAGGCCTCCATGGCCCGGGAAAGGTCTCCCTGAGTGATCCAGAGGTCTACCCGGTTCACTTGCACCGCCACCTGAGTGTAGGCCGCCCCTGCCTGAAGAGCGTTATCGAAGGCCTCTTCGAAAAGACGTTCAGCGTCCTCAAAGCGGCCCAGCTGTGTATGCAGCATGGCCAGGTTGTTAAGGAGCGGGCCCAGATATTCCCCAAGCTCCAACCTCCGGTAGCCTTCGAGGCTGACCCAGTAATGCTTGAGGGCCAGATCGAGATCACCATGGATGTTGGCAATGGTCCCGAGGTTCTGTTCCGTCATGGCCACGAGCTTGAGGTCCTCGGCTTCACGAGCCCATAGCCCCGCGGCGGAATAAAGCTCCTCGGCTTCGTCCAGGTTGCCCCGTTTCTGGCAAAGGATGGCCTTGCAGTTCAAGGCATGGGCCCGAGCCGCCCGGTCCTGTACCAACTCAGCGACCGCCAAAGCCGCCTCCAGGCAGTCGTCGGCTTCAGGAAGGTGTCCCCCGTCCATGTAGATTCGGGCAATCCACCTTAAGAGGGAGCTGGCCAACTCTCCGTGCTCGGCGTCTTTCAGCAACCGGAGAGACCTCTCAAAACCATCCAGGGCCTCCACCCACTGGCCCTCCCGCTCCGCAGCCTGAGCGGCGCCGATTGCGTACCTCAGCTCCGCCGAGAGCCTTTCGAGCTCGGCAAAAGAACCCATCAGCCTGCCAGCTCCTTCGGCCCGGAGCTAAGGCCGTAGACCTTCATCTTTCGAATGACGGTCTGCCGGGAAAGACCCAAGATCCGAGCTGCGGCCGTCTGGTTCCCACCTGTGAGCCTAAGGGTCAATCGGATGGCCTCCCCCTCGATCTCCTCCATACTCTTCCCTTCCGGTGGGATCAGAATACCACCCCCGAAGGGAAGAGATTCCCTACCCTTTCGGCGATCTGCTTGGCTGGGGATCCGAAGGTGGTCTTCGTTGATAGGGTCTCCACCGGCAAGGATGGCAGCTCTCTCAATGGTGTTCTTCAGCTGCCGGACGTTGCCTGGCCAGGAGTGCTCCTGGAGCGCGGTCATGGCAGAAGGCATGAGGGTATTCGGCTCCAGGCCCTGCTCTTTGGCCAATACCCGAAGGAAAAAACGAGCAAGGAGAATGACGTCGTTTTCTCGCTCCCGGAGTGACGGAACCCTGATCCTGAAGACGTTCAGTCGATAGAAGAGGTCTTCCCGGAATCTCCCCTCGGTCACGTCCTCTTCCAGAGCCCTGTTGGACGCAGCGATGATCCGGCAACCGACATCGATTTCCTCCAACCCCCCCAAGCGGCGGACTTTTCTTTCCTCCAAGGCCCTTAGGAGCTTCGGCTGCAGTTGGGGGGGGAGCTCTCGGACCTCATCCAGGAAGAGAGTGCCCTCGCCGGCCAGTTCCATGAGCCCACGCTTTTTTGAGCGGGCGTCGGTGAAGGCACCCCGTTCATGGCCGAACAACTCAGATTCCAGGAGGGCCCCGGGGATGGCAGCGCAATTCACTGCAACGAACGGTTCCCCACTGGCCCGAGACGCATAATGGACCCCTCGGGCGAAGAGCTCTTTCCCCGTTCCCGTTTCACCCATGAGGAGTACGGTGGTCCGGCGCCTCGCTGCCACTTTCTCCGCCAGGGTGATGGCCTCGGTGAACACTGGGCTTCGCCCCACCATGTTCTCGAAGGCTCGGTTGTT
>JBDHMC010000386.1:0-3057 GCA_039656355.1 Gemmatimonadota bacterium
TCCTTTGGGTCCCTGGAAAGGGGTTGGTTTGGATCTCGTGTAAGGTAGGATACAACCTGACGTAACGTTAGGCGCAAGAGGGCCTGCACAAACCGGAGGACCAGGGTTTTGAGAAGATAGGCAAAGGAGGGTAAGGCCCGAAAAACTGTGCGGTTGGCGGCATGGAACGAGGCGGAGGGGAAGAGCCGCGTTGGCGAACTGGAGCGGTCGGGCCGCATCGTGGTTTTCGAAGCTTTGGATCCGGGCCAACTCCTTCGTACGATCAAAGAGGACCTCCCTGGGGCGGTGGTCATCGATCTTTCCCGGAGTCCGGCCCAAGGGCGGGATTTGGGCGTGGCCCTCCGAGTCCAGGCATCCACACGACACGTTCCTTTGGTTTTTGCTGGGGGTCCATCCGAGAAAGTGGCCGGGGTGCGAAAAGTGCTCCCCGACGCAGAGTTCACGGCTTGGGATGAGGTCGATTCCGCCATCGAGCGGGTCTTGAAGAGCCCCCCAGCGAACCCGGTGGTGCCCGAATCCATGTTGGCCGGGTATTCCGGCACTCCCCTTCCCAAGAAGTTGGGGATTAAGGCCACCAGCCGAGTTCTTCTGGTCGGAGCGCCGCCGGACTTCAGGGAAACCCTTGGGGCCTTACCGGCCGGCGCCCAAGTGGTGAACCGGTACGGGAAAGACGTGGATCTGACTCTTTGGTTCGTTCAATCACGTAAGGAACTGGACCGAGGCATGGACAAGTGGGCCTCCAGGGTGGGACAGGGCGGGATGTGGATCCTCTGGCCCAAGAAGAGTTCGGGGATTGTGTCTGATCTAAGACAGGACCTGGTTCGGCAGGCGGGGCTGAGGGCCGGCCTGGTGGACTACAAGATCGCTGCCGTGGATCAAACCTGGTCGGGCCTCAAGTTCGCGGTGCGAAAGAGGAAGGGCAGTTCAGGGTGACCGCAGGGGGGGTGCAGGATGCACCCTCCGAGGTCGGCCGTTTTCCGGTGTCCTCATGTGGTAAAAAAAATGTGCGCCGGGAACCTTTTCATTTTTAGAGAGTTTTGCTGATATACTTCCGTCTTTTTTCCATCCCCGGTTGACGGAGGGGTGGCCTTTCGTATTCTTGAAAAGAAGGAAACGCGTTTTCGATAGAGATCAGATACTCGGCTCGAACCAGAAGACAGATCGAACATGGCAAAACCAACCGGAGCAATTGTAATTATTTGGCGCGACCTCGCCAACGAGGGCTACACCTACGCTGAGATCGCCCGGAAATTTCCTGACTTCACCGTCAATCAGATTCGCCATTACTGCCTCGGAAACACCGGGGCCCGTCTACCAGGCCCCATTCAGAAATCGGGCCGATGGGCAGGACGGAACGTCTGGCTGCAGGGCGAGAAGTCGCCCCATGCCGGCATGAGCAAAACGGAAGCCTTGGCTGTGTTGGGAGACTGGGACAAGGGCAGGGGCCGGTGGAACCACTCGGCCGCCTTCTGGGCGGAAGAGTTGAACGTGTCGCCATCCGCCATCCAGCAGCTGCGCAGGGGTGACACCTGGAAGCATCTGAACCATCCCAACCAGCGGAGCAACCGGGAGGCCCGGGCGGACTGAGTCTCCATCACGGGTCAGCGGTCCTTCGCTGGCCCGGACGGCTACAGAACTTCCACTCCCCGATCTGGTAGAAGAATCCGGTTTCAGACTCGGTTGAGAGTCCGCTGGGTAGGCCGTTCTCGGATGCCCAGGGGCTGTCGGCCCGTGGTTGCATTCCTTTCCTACTCCTGAGGAGGTCGAGGCCATGGAGGTTGCCACCCTCGGCGGCGGGTGCTTCTGGTGCCTGGAGGCGGTTTTCCTGGATCTAGAAGGGGTCATCCAGGTTCAGTCAGGTTACTCGGGGGGCGAGTCCACCAACCCGACCTATGAAGAGGTCTGTGGTGGCACCACCGGTCACGCTGAAGTGGTCCAGCTTCAGTTCGATCCCGAGACCATCTCCTACCGAGAGATCCTGGAGGTGTTCTTCGCGATTCATGATCCCACGACCTTGAACCGACAGGGGTCTGATGTGGGGACTCAGTATCGGTCGGACATCTTCTTTCATTCCCCTGCCCAGAAGGAAATTGCCGAGGGCCTCATTCGCGAGTTGGATCTCCAGGGCCTCTGGTCGGATCCCATCGTCACCGGGGTGGTTTCCTTTGAGGATTTCTTTCCGGCGGAGGGCTACCATGACGATTATTATCGCCAGAACTCTGGGCAGCCCTACTGCCAGGCAGTGATCAATCCGAAGCTCGCGAAGTTCAGGTCCCAATTCGGGCACAAACTAAAGAGCCATCAAGATCGCGGGAGCGGATAATGGTGCCAGTGGTGCCAGAGGACTCCCGGGGCGTGCTTCTCCGGCGTGGTCGTCGACTCGAGTATCTGACGCTTGGGTGGAACCTGGCGGAGGCGGTGGTGGCGATCGGGAGTGGCTTGCTGGCAGGGAGCACGGCACTCCTCGGGTTTGGGGTGGATTCCCTTATCGAAAGCGCCTCTGGGGCGGCGCTGCTTTGGCGGTTTTTCGGTGAGGACGGAGGGGAACACAGGGAGGAGATGGCCCTTCGAATGGTCGGGATCTCCTTCCTCCTCTTGGCGACCTGGATCGGCTGGGAGGGACTCTCCACTCTTTTGGCCCGGGAAGCGCCAGACGAAAGTATGGTGGGAATTGTCCTGGCGGCTCTATCACTTCTGGTCATGCCGGTACTCGCCCGAGCGAAGCGGAAGGTGGCAGCAGGGCTGGGAAGCAAGGCTCTCGAGGCTGACTCCCGTCAGACTGATCTCTGCGCCTACCTTTCGGCCCTTCTCCTTCTTGGCTTGGGATTGAATGCCCTCTTTGGGTGGTGGTGGGCCGATCCGGCTGCTGCCTTGGCCATGGTGCCCATCATTGTCCGGGAGGGTATCCAGGCCCTTCGAGGAGAGGAGTGCGCGGACTGTCGATTGGATCTTCCGACCGAATAGCCGATACGAGTTTTCCCGGGTGGTGCGGGATCGGCCTATTTGAAGACGTGGGTCTGGCAAATGACAGCCGGGAGAAGGAAGTTGTTCCAGGGC
>JBDHMC010000387.1:0-3048 GCA_039656355.1 Gemmatimonadota bacterium
CAGCTATTGGTGTTGGCTCTCGGATCCAATCTCGGAGACAGGCTAGGATACTTCTGTCTGGCTGTGCAGGACCTCGAAGTGGCTGGGATACACCTGGAGGCCCTTTCGTCTGTGGTCGAGACCCCACCGATAGGGTATCTGGACCAACCTCCCTTTTTCAACATGGTGGCCTTGGCCTCCGCAGACCTTCCCCCTCAGAAGGTCTTGTCCATATTCCAATCCGTGGAGGAGAAAGTGGGGAGAACACGCGAATTCCCCAATGCTCCACGGGAATTGGATTTGGATCTATTGTTCTTCAAAGGGCGCATCCTAAGGGAAGAGGGCCTCCGGGTACCGCACCCCCGTTGGAAGGAGAGGAGTTTCGTGGTCCGTCCGTTGGTGGAGGTTTCTCCTCATCTTCGGGACCCCGAGACCGGTTGGCAGGTACATGAGGTGGCTCGGTTCTGGCCGATGGAGCCTCAGGAGTTGCAGATCGTGTTGAGCGCGGAGGCTTTTCAAACGGCACTGGCAGGCTACTGAGAGAGGGAATGGAAAGAATGATTGTCGCAACCGCAGCCCTGGCTTTCGCCCTTTCGGCGTGTGGCTCTCCGGTTCAGGACACCACCTTCGTGGTCTCCTCCGACCCTGATCTCAGGGCCCGTGTGGCTGAGCTCCTCCCGGACTTGGCCGCCCGGGCCGGCATGGAGCTGGTTCGGCCGATCCGAGCCGAGCGCAGGACACGGGAGGAGCTGGAAACCTACCTCTTGTTCAAGTTGGATCAGGAGCTCCCGCCGGAGGAAGCCCGTAATCTGACGAAGACCTACTCCCTCATCGGGTTGGTGGATGAAGACTTGGATCTCAGGGAGCTCCTCGTCTCTGTCTACAAGGAACAGGTGGCGGGCTTTTACGACCCCGACTCCACGGCCCTCTTCGTCATGGACGACATGCCCCCGGAAATGTTGGAGACGGTTCTGGTACATGAGTTGGTCCATGCAGTGCAGGATCAGACGGCGAACCTTGACTCCCTTACGGCCGAGGTACGAGGTAACGACCGTCAGGCGGCGGCCCAGTCGGCCATCGAAGGTCACGCGACGCTGATCATGTTCGAGTACATGGCGGAACAGATGGGAGGACAACCCTTCGACATCACCGAGCTTCCTGACTTCTCCCAGATGCTGGCCCCCGCACTTGAGGCCATGCGGACCCAGTACCCTGCCCTAGCTGCGGCCCCGACCATCATCCAGGAAGACCTCCTCTTCCCCTACCTCAGGGGCGCCTCTTTCGTTGCGGAGCTATGGGAGGAGAAGGAAGGGCGCCCCCCGCCGTTTGGCTCCGAGTTACCTCAATCCACCGAGCAGATTCTACATCCCACCCGTGCCTTCGGGGTGGAACCGGACATGCCTACAGACCTGGAAGTGATCCCGGGTCCGGGATTCGAGGTTTTGTATGGAAACGTTTTCGGGCAAGCGGAGTTCGAGGTTCTTCTGGGGGAGCATCTTGGTCCGGAAGGCCGGTCTCTTGCCCAGGGGTGGGACGGGGATCGCTACGAGCTTCTCAGGGGACCTGATGGGGAAGAGGGCTTGGTCTGGGTGAGCGTTTGGGACTCGGAGGGGGAGCGAGATCGCTTCGTCGATGGCTTCCAATCTGTCCTTCCCCGATTGCAGGCTCCGGCTACGCTGGATGCGATGGAGATCTTGGGACGACCTGGGGCGATTCTTCGGGTGCATCTCCCGATGGACGTTTCGGTTCAAGTTCGAGAGCGGCCGGCGCGCTAGGCGGTGACCCGCCAGATCGGCTGACCAGATGACAGAGGAGGGTGGGCTGACGTGTTTCTAGAGGACACCATTCAGGTCCAGGCCGGGGGCAGGGCACGTGGATACCCCATACGGGTTCGACAGGGGATCCGTCGTTCCTTGCATCAGATGATACCAGGCCATGCCAAAGCCCACTGGTATGCGGTCATCGCTGACGAACGGGTAGCGGAGCTCTATGCCCGCGATATCGCCGAGGGGTTGAAAGGGGGGGGAAGGGAAGTTCGGCTTTTTACCTTCCCTCCAGGGGAAACGTCGAAAACGAGGGAAGAATGGGCCCGGCTCACCGATGCCATGATCGGCGCCGGTTTCGGCAGGGATAGCGCCGTGGTAGCTGTGGGGGGTGGGGTAACCGGAGACCTGGCTGGGTTTGTGGCGGCGACGTTCATGCGAGGAGTTCCTTTGGTCCAGGTGCCTACGAGCCTCGTTGCCATGATCGACTCCTCCGTGGGTGGGAAGGGCGGTGTCGACGTTTCCGAAGGGAAGAACCTGGTAGGCGCTTTTCACTCGCCCAATCTCGTGGTGGTGGACCCCGAAGTTGCTGTGACCCTTCCCAGGGCGGATCGAGCTCAAGGGCTTGCAGAAGCCGTGAAACACGGGGCTATCCTGGACCCGGTCTATCTCGCCGACCTGGAAGGGGACATCCCCTGTGTCATGAACGGGGAAGTAGGCGCCACAGGGCGTGTGGTGGTGCGGTCTATCGAGATCAAAGCTGACGTGGTCAGCAAGGACGAGCGGGAGTCTGGGCTCCGGAAAATCTTGAATTTCGGACATACGCTGGGACATGCCGTGGAGACAGCCGCGGGTTATGCTCTTCCCCATGGCAGTTGCGTGGCTTTGGGGATGATCCTGGAGGCGCGGATTGGTGAGCAGATGGGCGTCACCCGAGAGGGGACCTCCAGGACGCTCCTCCGGATGGCCACACTTCTGGAGCTTCCAACCAGCCTACCTGCCGAATTGGCTCCGGAGAGAATTCTGGATCTCACGCGCTCCGACAAGAAAGGACGGGCTGGTCGCCCCCGGTATGTTCTCCTTTCCCAAGTCGGAAAAGTGGTGGCGGACGGGGATTGGGCCCAGGAGGTACCAGACGAGATCGTCCTGGAGGTGCTCAGAGGCGCCAGAGATCATTAGGAGGCTGTTGCGGAAGTGGGGTGCGGCCGCGCACAGGGGTCTTGCGGATGCCAGACAAGGAAGGACGACGAATGCGATGCTGAAGCATCGGGGAGGAGTCATGACGCCGTATGGCGCCGCAATCCCC
>JBDHMC010000388.1:0-3043 GCA_039656355.1 Gemmatimonadota bacterium
GGAGGGTTTTGAAAACCCCCTCGGCCCGGCCGAAAAGGCCCTGCCGAAGATAGATCTCCCCCAAAGTGGAGGTGACCAGCGCATCGTCCAACTCCTCCGGGGCCGGGATGGGCTCCCCATCCTCTACCACGGGACCTGATTGGGCCACCTCATCCGACCCCTCTGGTACACCCGCTGGGACACCCCCGGGGGAAGAGTCTGGTTGAAGGGCCGCCGCATCCCAATCCAACTCTTCTGAAACGGCCTCGGGATCATCCCAAACCGTGGGTTTGGGTTCAAGGTCCTCGTCTGGGATGGTCTCGGCGGGGGCTTCTTCCTGCGCCCTGAGGGCGACCACACGATTGGGAAGATCCAGGTCGATGGGATCTTCGCGAAGGAGAGCCTCCAGGAGACCCAAGGCGGAGCCCACCTCGCCACGGTCCAGGAGGATCTCGGCTAGCCCGCGTAGGACGGAGATGTTATGGGGATCCAGCTCGAGGTCAGACCTGAATTGTGATTCAGCCTCCTGCGAGTCTCCCTGGTCCACACTCACCCAGGCAGCCACGACGTGCCCCGAAAGGAAGTCCGGGTGACGGCCGAGTCCCTCCCGCAGGACTCTGTGGGCCTCTCGAAAATCCCCTGTCTTCCTCAAGGCGTCGGCGAGCGGGACGAAGCCTCGCCCGTCCGGGTCAGCGTCCGACCAGTAGATTTCCTGCAGTTTTCGGATGTGGACTTCCTGGGGTTGTCCCACCGATCGATCCTCGATGACGCTGGAGAAAGGGCGGAAGAGGGGGATGATCAACTCGCCGGAAGATAGTCTTTTGTTTTCGAAGGTGTCAACGCAATCCCGGCCAACTCCCCGGTCTCAAGTAACCGTGTGGAAAGGAGTTTCTGCCTTGAGGCGGCCCCGATCCACCGTTAGGTTTTTTGGTCTTATCCTCAGTTGCCGTTACAGCCGCACGAGTGGGGAGTCGTGGACCTATGATGCGTCAAATGCGGGAAAACACGAAGTGGATCATGCTGGTGACGGCGATCGCCTTCGTGGGCCTCATGTTGTTCGAATGGGGCATGGATGCCACCGGCCGATCCGGATTGGGTTTTGGTGAGCTTGGCCGGGTGAATGGCACCCCCATTCCCTACGAACAGTACCAGGCAGCCTACCGAAACCTGTACGATCAGGTTTCCCGAAGCCAAGAGGATCCGGTCACATCAGTCCAGAACCGGGAGATCGAGGAGGCTGCTTGGACCGAGACCATAAACCAGATCTTGATCCAGCAAGAGCTCAGTCGCCGCGGCGTCCGGGTCACAGATCGGGAGATTCTGGAGGCGGCCAGGTCCAGCCCCCCTCAGGAGCTGATGGGGGATCCCTTGTTCCTGACGGACGGACAGTTCGACCTTCAGAAGTACCAGGATTTCCTGGCTACATCTGCAGACGAGCTCTTCCTCCTCCAGTTGGACGCCTACTATCGGGAGATCATTCCCAGAAGCAAACTCATGCGCCAGGTGACATCGGGGGTTTACTTCACCGATGCTGAGCTATGGGAGCAATACCGCTTCGAGAATGAGCAGGTGCGGGTCCAGTTTGTTGCCTTGAACCCCGCCGACCGGATCTCCGACATTTCTGTGGAGCTCTCGGAGGAGGAGATCGAGGACTACTATGACGTCCACCAGGAGGACTTTGGGCTTCCGGCCGAGGTGGAGGTCAAATACGTAGCTCTCACCAAAGCCCCCCTCCAGGAAGACACCCTCGATGCCCATGAGCGAATCAACGCGATTCGCCAAGAACTCCTGGACGGAGCCGACTTTGGAGAGGTAGCCCGACGGGAGTCCTCCGATGCGGTGTCGGCCGAAAACGGGGGGGATCTGGGGACTTTTGGAAGAGGCACGATGGTCTCTGTCTTCGACTCGGTGGCCTTCAACGCGCCTTTGAACCAGATCCTGGAGCCCATCGAGACCCAGTTTGGCCTGCACATCGTCGAGGTTCTCAGTCGGCAGGGAGACAGTGCTCAGGCCCGCCACATCCTACTGCCGATTGAACGAACCAACGAATCCGAGATCCGACTTCTGATCCTCGCTGACTCCCTCGAGGTCCTGGGGGGATCCACAACCCTTGACGAGGCGGCCAGAATCCTGGGCGTGCCTGCTGGCCAGCAGGTCATGACCGAGCTCTTCCCCTTCCTGGCAGGCGCAGGTCAAATCTCCGATGGGCTGGATTGGGTTTTCCGGGAAGCGGCTCCGGGTGAGGTGAGCCCCGTATTTGAAGATCAACAGGCCTTTTACATGTTGGAGCTGGTGACGGCAACCCCCGCCGGCGTCCAGCCCCTCGAAACCGCCAGGCCGACTATCGATCGATTCCTCAGGTTGGAAAAGAAGGTAGCCATGGCCACCGCTGAGGCCGAAGAGCTGGTGGTACAGGCCCGCGCTGCTGGGACCTTGGAGACCCTGGAGCTTCCAGATCAGCTTACCGTCCAAGAAGCAGGCCCAAACGCACGACCTCAGTTCTTCACGGGCCTAGGTTATCAGAACAACGCCATTGGTGTGGCGTTCGGCCTAGAACTGGACGAAATCAGTGACCCCGTGGTCACCAACTCCAACGTATTCTTGATTCAGGCTCTGGAGAGGATCCCCGCCGACAGCACGGCCTGGGAGGAGCAGAAGGATCTACAGCGGGCCCAGAGTGTTTTCACGGTTCAGCGCCAGCGATTGGATCAGTGGATCGCCGCCATGCGTGAAACGGCAGATATCGATGACCGGCGCGATCAGGTCCTCCAAAACCCCCAGGGACAGGCTGCCCCCCCTATTTTCTAGGCTGGCCTGATACCTGGAGACACCAAGGGCCCCGGGAGCTCAAGCTCCCGGGGCCCTTTCCATTCCTCAGAATGGCTTCCCTAAAATGGCTTCACCAGAATGGCTTCACTCAGTGACGGGGGAGTCTTTCAGTCGGCCTTCTCCTCATCGGTCACCGTGAGTCGTCTCGGCCCCTCCTGGTCCTGATTGGCGGTGGTTTTTGGTGGGACAGTTTTAATGTCCTCCAACGGGGCCTTCAGTTCCCCTTCTATCTCTC
>JBDHMC010000389.1:0-3699 GCA_039656355.1 Gemmatimonadota bacterium
TACTGAGGTGGGCATGCCCGAGAGGGCCCTCGCCGCTCTTTTCGAGTTCGTCTCGAAACGAGAAGGGGCTCAGGGACTGGCCTACGAAACCATCATCATGTCGGGAGAACACCATCCCTGGGGCCACTACCATCGGTATGATCGCACTCTGGAAGGCGGGGATTTCATAATCCTTGATGCCGGCCCCGATTACGCCTACTACAACGCCGACATCTCCACTTCGTTTCCGGCCAACGGTCGTTTCACAGCAGAGCAGCGGGAACTGTACGAACTCGGCCTCAGTATCCGGCAGATCTGCCTGGATAACTACAAGCCCGGTACAACCTTCAGCGCGGTGGGCGAGCAGGTCCGGGCCTGGCTCGCTGAGCACGGATTCGACCCCTCCGAAGCCCGCTTCCGAGGACTCATCAGATGGGGGTGCTACAACCACCCCATTGGAATGGCCACGCACGATGTCATGGCGTCCATGACAGGCCCGGACGAACCCCTGGAACCCGGATTCGTTTTCGCCTGCGACATTAACATGCCCGAGCACGAGACCATGGGAATCCGGATCGAAGACACCGTGGTGATCACCGAGGGCGGCTATGAGAACCTCTCGGCAGGTCTACCTCGGACGGTGGATGAGATCGAGGCCTTCATGAGAGCGGAGAGTCTGCTCCAGAAGGTAAGGAGGTGAGGATGGGCCGTTTCTTCCCGCGAAAGACCGTCAGCACCTGGTTGATGGTTCCTCTCGTCCTGCTCTCCGTCCTTCCCCTCGGTGCCCAACAAGTGGACGTCTGGAGCCGACCGGTCCAGACCGAGCGGAACCCCACCTGTGAGAGCTTGACCTTCGACCTGGACCGGAAAGTCTTCTGGGGCGAAAACCGCATCACCCTCACTCCCCTTTCTGACGGCCTCCATCGAATTGAACTGGATGCTGAGGAAATCATCATCGGGGCCGCCACCGATAGAAGCGGCGAGGATCTTCCCTTTCAGCAATACGACACCACCGTCGTCATTACCCTGCCCAGCCCGCTGGCCTTTGGAGACACGGTCGACATCATCCTGGCCTACCGAGGGGAGAACCCCCGGGAGGGTTTCTTATTCGATGACGCCAGCCAGGACCATCCCCAGATGGTCTCCACGGATTCGTGGCCCGATGAGGCTCATCACTGGATCCCCCTGTTCGACTACCCCAACGACAAGGTGACCCACGAACTCATCGTCACCGTGCCCGAGGGAAATAAAGTCCTTTCCAACGGCCGCATGGTGGGGGTCACGGAGGACGCTGGGGCCGGGACCACGACCTGGCACTGGTCACAGGATCGTCCCCATTCCACCTACCTCATGATGTTGGCCATCGGCGGCTTCGCCGTTATCGCGGACTCGTTGGACGATCTCTCCATCAATTACTGGGTCTATCCGGAGGACGCTGAAGACGCACGGTGGATCTTCGAGAAGACACCACGCATGATCGCTTTCTATAGTGACCTCTTCGATTATCCCTACCCCTGGGCCAAGTACGACCAGGTCACCACCCCCCATGTCGGAGGTGGTGCTGAGGCCACATCCGCCACGATCCTGGGAGACGGAGTGATCCACGACCGCAGGGCTGAACAGGATTTTTCCTGGGAGCGGATTATCGCACACGAAATCGCCCACCAGTGGTGGGGGAACCTGATCACCATACGGGAATGGTCCCACACCTGGCTACATGAGAGTTTCGGCACCTACTCCGACTACCTCTGGACCCGTTCAGAAAAAGGCGAGGACGAGGGTGCATGGGACCTGCTGGGGAAGAAGAACCAGTACCTCAGGGAAGCCCGGACCCGCTACCAACGACCCATCGTGTTCGATCGTTATGAACGGCCGCACGATAACTTCGACTCTCACACTTACCCCAAGGGCGCCTGCATCCTCCACCAACTCCGCTACCTCCTGGGGGATGAACCCTTCTTCCGAACCCTGAGTGCCTTTCTCGATGAGTTCGCCTTCCAACCGGTGGACACCCACGATTTCATGGAGACGGTGAAGGACGTGACCGGCCGTGACATGGACTGGTTCTTCGACCAGTTCCTCTTCAGGCCCGGGCATCCGGTTTTCGAGGTGAATTCAGATTGGAATGCCGAGTCCGGTGAGATCCGACTGCAGGTGGCCCAGGTCCAGAGCCGGGATCACGGCGTCCCCCTCTTCAGGACGCCGATTCGGATTGGAATCGTCACCTCATCCGGGAAGAGGGTGGAAGAGGTCTGGCTCACCCGGGAGCGTGAGACCTTCGTCTTCCCAAGCACTGAGAAGCCTCTCCTGGTTCGCTTCGACGAGGGCAACTGGCTTCTGAAGGAGTGGACTTACGAGAAGAGAAAAGATGAGCTCCTCTTCCAGGCCAGAAACGACGACATCATCGGCAGGGAGTGGGCGGTGCGAGAACTGGGCGATTTCGCCTCTGACCCTGTGGTCGCCGGCGCCCTGGCTTCACTTACCTCAGAAGATCCATTCTGGGCAGTTCGAGTCGCTGCCGTGGAGACAGTGGGGGCCAGGGGCGGACCGGGAGCCGTTGAGCCCTTTAAAGGGGCGGCCCTGGACGTCGACTCCCGGGTCAGGAGGGCGGCCATCCGGGCCCTGGGAGATAAGGACGGTTCGGACTTGGTACCTTTCTTCCAGGATCGCTTCAGCCAGGATGATTCCTACCTGGTTCAGGCCGAAGCCCTGAGGGCCATCGGGCGAAGTGGAGATCGCAGGCAGCTCCCCTTCCTTAGGGAGGCTTTGGAGACTCCCTCCCACCAGGACGTAATCCGCCAGGCAGCTGAATGGGCCATCGAGGAACTCTCGAAGGGTACGTAAAGGGGCGCACGCATGTCTTTCGGAGTCGGAGGTAGCGAGTCAGCTCAAGAGAGCAAACCGAAGCGAAATATCGTCAATGCCGTCACCGCGGAGACCATCGTTGCGCTGATTATCCTGTCAGGGATCTTCGCTGTTTTCACATTAAAGATGGGTGTGGCCTTCACCTTCAAGACGGCCATGGGAACGGCTCACGATCTCATCTTGAACACGGTCCTCTTTCTGATGGGGGTGATTGTGTTGGCCGGTGCATTCACTTCCCTGATCTCCGAATTCGGCATCGTGAGTGTGGCCAACCGAATCCTCTCCCCACTCATGAAGCCCCTCTTCGGACTCCCGGGTGCGGCTTCCATTGGCGCTGTCGCGACCTACCTATCCGACAACCCAGCCATCATGCCCCTGGGCGTCGACAAAGGGTTCCTGAAGTACTTCAGGAAATGGCAAGTCACTACCCTGGTGAACTTGGGCGCCGTGTTCGGCATGGGGCTCATCGTGACCACTTTCATGTTGGCGCAGTCATCACAGGCCGAAGGTCTCGGAAGAGCGGTTCTCCTGGGCAATATCGGCGCCATCCTGGGGGGCATCGTCAGCGTCAGGCTGATGGGGGTTTTCGGCAAAAGGAAGTACGGCAAGCTCGAGGGGGTCCTGACCGAGGGTGACCAAGGTTACGACCTGCTACGGTTTCGGGAGGTGCGGGAAGGGAAAGCCCCAGAGAGGGCTCTCCAGGCTCTTCTCGATGGCGGCACCCACGGGGTCAAGACGGGCCTGGACATCATGCCCGGCATTATCATCGTCTGCACCGTCGTCATGATGCTCGCCTTTGGGCCGGGCGAGACGGGTTACACCGGTGGGGCGTACGAGGGAATCGCCTTCTTCCCC
>JBDHMC010000390.1:0-3009 GCA_039656355.1 Gemmatimonadota bacterium
TGCTGTAGTTGGAGTAGATGACAGGAAGGCCCCGCTCTACCGTGGCTATCAACTTTTCCGCAGTCCCTTCGTTGAGGACCGGACTCGGTTCGGCGTAGGGGGTACTTTCCTTCACTATCAGGACCCGATGACGGATGACCTATCCCGGTTCTCGAGACGCCATATGGCCGTCTCGACTCGTCTGGTACACGACCTCCCGAACTGCGACATGGTTTCCACTATCGGAGTGGTGCAGGACTACCCGCCGGAGACTGCGGACCTCTATGCCACCCTCGAGATGATAGCCAATACCACGAAACCCCTCGTCCTCCTGATTTCCGCCCATGGCCTGTTTGAATCAGCTCTCGACCTGGCAGAAACCCTCCGTCCCGGCTTGGCCGAAAACCCGTTCCTGATTCCGTATCTCAATCCCGTTACACCCCTGGTCCTCAACGAAGGGACTGCGGAAAAGTTGATAGCCACGGTAGAGCGGGGCCTTCCTGTCATCTACTCCAACTACAGCATGGCAGGGATGTCCACGCCCATCACGGCGGCCGGGACTCTGAACCTGCTGAATGCCGAATTGTTGGGGGGGTTGGTTTTGGCCCAGCTGATCAGACCCGGGACCCCGGTGATCCTGGGCAGCCTGCCGGCCTTTTTCGATATGAAAACCCTTCAGGATTTTTTCGACCCCCACTCGATGCTGTTGAACCATGCCTGCGCTGAAATGATGGCCCACTACAGGGTTCCGCATTCCGGGACTTCCGGCTGTGGGATCGGATGGGGGCTTGATCTGGCCGCCGGAGGCCAGATCTGGACGAATCACCTCCTGAGCCTCATGGGGAACTCCGGCGTGGCGCCCTTTGTCGGAGGGAACCTGGGTTCCAAGGCGTTCTCCCCTGCCCTGGCTGTGTATTCCAACGATGTCATCGGCCAGGCGGTCCGGCTGAGCGAAGGGTTCCCAATGAGTGACCAGGAGTTGGACCTGGACACGATGATGGAGCAGGGTCCTGGTGGGAGCTTCTTGACCTCCGACCTCACCCTGAGCTCCGTCCGGGGGGCCTACTATGAAAGCGAACTCATGCCCCGGATCGGGTTGGAGGAGTGGGAGCGAAGGGGCCAACCCCGATTCGAAGATCTTCTTCGGGAACACACCTGCCAGCTTCTCGAGGACCAGACGCCATTGGACGATCACGACGACCTGATCGCCAAGGGCGAAGCCTTCATCAGATCTTAGAGTTAGGCCCTCACAACACAACTCTATTCGGAAGGGCCCCCTCCCAGGAGGTCGGAGCCATGGTGGCGCCGGAACTGGGTGGAGGAGTACTTGGCCAATTTCCAGTCGGGTACCTGGCAGTCGGGGCATGCGCCCGTGAACCACTTGTTCCTCAGCCAGCGGGCGGCCCTGCTGTTCCGTGAGTTGTTGACCGTGAAGGTCTTGTTGCAGTGGGTGGTGATTCGGGCAACATCCCCCATCTTCTCCATGCTACGGATACCGTGGAGGAGCCCCTTTCGGGAAGGCCATATCTTGATCTTGTCGATCAACCTGAAGAGATCCACTCTCTTTCTGTAGTACCGTTTCCTCTCGGCCTTGAGTCTGTTGCTCATCTTCCCTTGCCCCTTTTGTATTCTGCGCTTCTTGCCAGGCTTGACGCCGCCTGAACGGCCATGGTCGCGGTGCCGATCTCCAGGGCGTCGTGCAGGAGTCGGTTCCGGTTCTTCGCCATTGCCTCCGGGGTAAGGGCGCAGGGCATGCCGGGGGCGGCCACATAAGTTTGCGGGGCCAGGTGGGCAGCTTCAATAAAATTTCCCACGTTGGTGGCGTCGAAGATCAACTCGTAGCGCTCGAGGACGATTTGGGAGGCCTCTTCCACTTGGATTCTGTCCGGGGCATCTTGGCCGATTTCCCGCAGGGCCGCGAGGGCACGTTCCTTCCTGATATCGCAGATGGCGACTGAAGCGCCACGGTCGATCAAAGCCTTCGTCGCGGCCGCGCCCAAGGGGCCGCAGCCCAGGACCAAAACCGACTCCCGCGTTAGCCCCCCCTTCATCAACTCCAGACCTGCGACAAATCCCTTTGCGGTTGCCCGGGAATTGTCCACTACCTTTTTTCGCCCGGGGGTGATGGCAACGAAGTTTTCATCGTCGGAGAGCATCAGAATATCTGCCCCCCTCTCGAAACCCTCCGCGATACCGGCATCGTCGCAGCTTTCGGTTACGAAGGTTTCAAACTCGAGATGGGAGACGATGGCGGCGACAGTCCCTGAGAACCCGGTGATCACCCCCAGACCGCTCGTAACAGGGACCGCCGCTATACGGACCTGGTCCAGGAGGTTAATGATCAGGGCCTCATCGACCCCGGCTCCCCTGCAGGCGATCTGCCTGAGGGACGCGCCCGTCATCCGCCTCAGGCGGGCATCATAACCATCGAGTTGCCCCGGGATCCGGTCGATATCGCCTTCGTTGAGGCGTGTCATTGCACTTCCCCGAATTGCCCGTCCGGATACTCGTCGTCGTAGCTCTTCAGGGAAAACCGGCTTCGGATTTCTCTGATGACCCGCTCCCGGCGGTCCCGGGCACCATCAAGATCCGATCCTGTGACCATGAGGGTGGCCACCCAATCGTCTTTTCCGGGGGCGTGGTTGGTCAGGGCCTCGTCGGCACCGAAGAAATTCGCCTCGAGGTGCAAGGGACCAGCCTCGGTCATGATCTGTTCGCCGCAAACGGCGAGGTGCCCATCCCGGACTCGGATATGTTCGAGAACCGATCCTCTTATGGGTCGGGTGGGGACCTGATCCAGTTCGCTTTTGTCCTCGTCGGAGAAGATCATGGCCAGACGTTCGACCATATTGATGCCTGTCGAATGGTACACGGCGGTAGGGGTTTGGCTGGGAAACCTGGCGTCGATCTCCAGTACCTTGAGCTGGTCGCCGTGGTGTATGGCCTCCACGTCCATAATCCCCGAAAGACCGACGGCCTCGCCCAAGGTCACGGCCATCTCTTCGAAAAGGCCGATGAGATCGGAGGGGA
>JBDHMC010000391.1:0-3003 GCA_039656355.1 Gemmatimonadota bacterium
CAGTCGGATTATCCCGTCCTCGCCGCCGTCCAGCGCATGCTGCTTCGCCTGGGAATCTCATCCACGATCTATCCCAACCGGCGGCCTGCGGGATTTTCGGTGCTTCCGGATGGAAAGGGTGGAAAGGCCCGCTACCCCACCCGAGCGCAGCATGAGTTGGTGGTGTCTGATGATAATTTGGCGGTTTTTGCCGAGTTGGTGGGGTTCGGAGATTCCCGGAAGGCGGCGGGATTGGAGACTCTCCTCAGGTCCTACCGACGGACCCTCAATCGGGAGCGTTTTCTCGTTCGGGTAGCCACGGTGGAGACCGTCGGAGAGGAGGAGGTGTACGACGTCCAGATCCCGGGCATCAACGCCTTCGATGCCAACGGGCTGGTGGTTCACAACTGCGGCGAACAACCCTTGCTCCCCTACGACGTTTGTAACCTGGGTAGCATCAACCTCGGGTGTTTCATTCGGGACAGCTTCAGCTGGGGCGATGATCCTGAAGACGGGGTGGACTGGGAGGGGCTCCGGCAGGTCGTGCACCTCTCCACCCACTTCCTGGACAATGTTATCGACGCCAATCGGTATCCGCTTCCGGAGATCACCGAGTTGGCTCAGCGAATTCGCCGGGTGGGCCTGGGTGTCATGGGATGGGCGGACATGCTTGTCCGTTTGGGCATCCCCTACGACAGCCCGGAAGGAGTCAAGATGGGCGCCCGGGTCATGGGTTTCCTGAACGAAGAGGCCAGGGTTGCCTCGGAGGGGCTTGCGGAGGTACGGGGTGTGTTTCCTGAGTGGAAACAATCCATCTGGGGTCCCGACGATTCCTGTGCTCGGAACTCCCAGGAAGACAGAATCCGGCCGGAACGACCACTGAGGAACTGCAATCTCACGACGGTGGCCCCCACGGGGACGATCTCCATTTTCGCAGGCTGTTCCGGTGGAATCGAGCCCCTTTTCGCCGTGGCATTCATGAGGAACCAGGCGGGCGTTCTCATGCCGGACGTCAATCAGGATTTCGTCCGTGTCGCCAAGGCCCAGGGGTGGTACTCAGAGGAACTCATCGAGCGGATCGCAACGGAGGGCCATATTCATTTCGATGGAGTGCCCCAGGAGATCCAGCGGGTTTTTGTTACCTCCCACGACATTCCTCCCGAGTGGCACGTGCGGATGCAGGCCGCCTTCCAGGACCACACGGATTCCGCCATCTCGAAGACCACCAATTTCTCTCAAGAAGCGACCATGGAGGACGTTCGGGAGATTTACGAACTCGCGTTTTCTCTTAGGTGCAAGGGAGTGACGGTTTACCGAGACGGGTCCCGGCCCGAGCAGGTACTCTCCACCGGCAAAACCGCCCAGGCCGGGGAGACGGCAGAGGTGATGGCGCGGCAGGTGGAGCTGGAACAGGAATTGGCCGATGCGAGAGAAGAGATCCATCAGATTCATGGGATGCTGGAACAAGCCCAGTCTGAATTGACTGAACGGGATCGCACGGCAGCTGCGGCTCGGCGGAAGCGGCAGCGCCCGCCCATGCTCAAGGGCCGGACCCTGAAGATGAACTCCCCTCTGGGGGACATCTACGTGACCATCAACGAGGACGATGCTGGACGGCCCTTCGAGGTTTTCTGCACCCTGGGTAAGGCCGGCGGAGCTGCCTTCGCTGACGCCGAAGCCATGGGGAGACTCATGTCGCTGGCGTTGCGTTCCGGGGTGCCCATTACGGCACTTCGAGATCAACTCAGGGGGATCTCCTCTGACCGGGCAGTAGGCGTTGGTCCCGGCAAGGTCCTCTCGGCACCCGACGCGATTGGTCAAGCCATCGAGCGCTACCTTGAGGAGCAAGCCGGGATTCAAGAGGAGCTTCCCATGCAACTTCCAGTCCCTGTTTCCCAGGCGGCGGAAGCCCAGGCGGCGGAAGCCCAGGCGGCGGAAACCCAGGCGGCTCCCAAGAGCTATAACGGCCTCCGGGAACATTTCATGGGGAGTTGCCCCGACTGCGGATCGGGCCAGTTGGCTTATGAAGAAGGGTGCATGAAGTGCCACGTTTGCGGTTACAGTGAATGCGGATAGCACGCTGCTGACCGGCAGACCCTTTCACGGCAGACCCATCCTCAGAGAGTCTCCGCCCCGCTGGCCTGGCCAGCGGGGCTTCTGTTTTGATAGCTTCACAGCCATGCAGCCAGTCATGGTCCTTAGCACCCGTTCAACCTAGGCCGGAAACGATCATGGGCTCCGATACAGGTACGGTGAAGGTGGCAGTGGTTCAGGGCGCCCCTCTTCCCTTCGATGGGGAGGGAACCGTCGAGAAAGTCCTCAGGCTTGCCAAGGATGCCGGAGAAAGAGGAGCGAAGCTAGCTCTCTTCCCTGAGGCATACGTGGGGGGATATCCCTGGGGTCTGGCCTTTGGAACCGCGGTGGGGGGCAGGAGCCCGGCGGGCCGGAGGACCTGGGAGCGTTACTGGGCCACAGCCATCGAGGTACCGGGGCCGGAAACGGATCGTCTCGGAGAGGCGGCTCGCGAGGCAGACCTATACTTGGCGGTTGGGGTGGTCGAACGAGACAGCACCTACAGCCGGGGGACCCTCTACTGCACCCTTCTCTACTTTGGGCCCGACGGTGCGCTTCTGGGGAAACACCGCAAACTGAAGCCTACCGCAGCGGAACGGGTGATCTGGGGGGAAGGCGATGGGAGTACGCTACCAGTAATCCCTACACCCTTCGGTCGAGTGGGAGGGCTGATCTGTTGGGAGAACTACATGCCTTTGGCCCGGATGACGATGTATGGCAAAGGCGTGGATATCTACCTCGCCCCCACTGCCGATGCCCGAGAGCGATGGCAGTCCACTCTTCAACACATCGCCCTGGAAGGTCGGTGCTTCGTGCTGGGGTGCAACCAATTCGTGACTCGTGACATGTACCCGGCAGACCTGGAGATCAAAGAGGAGTTGGAAGCTTGGCCGGAAACCCTCTGCCGGGGGGGCAGCGCCGTGTACAGCCCCCTGGGGGACCTGGTAGCGG
>JBDHMC010000392.1:0-2997 GCA_039656355.1 Gemmatimonadota bacterium
GAACCGGGTTCCGACGATATCCCTGACTCTGGAGAATTATGACCCAGCAGACGTAGGCGCCTTCCTGGATGTCGACCATGATATCCTCACCCGGACCGGCCTGCACTGTGCGCCTCTCATTCACGAGCATTACGGGACGGCACCCCGGGGCACGGTCCGCCTCTCCATCGGGCCCTTCAATACGGAAGATGAGATCCTCAAGTCGGTTCAGGCTGTGGAGGCTGTCCAGGCCCAGCGCCCTCCGGGTGTTTTGGTGGCAGGCGGCGTTGGGGCCGAGAGGGAATTCCCGGATCGCCCCTGGGATTGGGACATGCGGGATGGCTGTTGATTCTCCCCTTCCGTGGAAGACGGGGCTCGCCCACGAGCAGCGGGGTGCGGGGTCCGGGTGGCCTTCCTTAGACCTATGGTTTCCCTGAAGGTGAGTCGACCGTGAGAACTCCAGACCAACCCAGAACTGAGATGATGTTCAAGGAACTGGCCGCCTCAATCGGGGGCACTCCCCTCCTTGCCATCCAATGCAAATTCCGGGGACGCTACCGGACCGTTTTCGCAAAGGCGGAACATCTGAACCTTACTGGTAGCATTAAGGACCGAACGGCCTTGCACGTTCTGCGGGCCGCTTATGAACGGGGGACGATTCAGCCTGGAAACTCCATCGCTGAGGCCACCGGCGGAAACATGGGACTTTCCTTCGCCGCTCTCGGGCAAGCCCTCGGGCACCCCGTCACAGTCTTTGTCCCGGATCAGCTGAGCGAGGAGCAAGAATGCCTCATTCGGAGGTTCGGGGCGACCATCGTGTCGGGCAGTCCTGATGACGGAAACCTTCCGGGGAGCATCGAAACGGCTGATGAGATGGCGGAGCGGGAGGGGACTGTATTCCTCCCCCACCATGCTTCCAATTTGGCTGGTTGTGAGGTCCACGAGCGATCAACCGGGCCCGAAATCTGGTACCAGCTCAAGGCCAGAGAGTTGAGGCCGGATGCCTTCGTAGCAGGGGTCGGCACGGGGGGGACGGTCATGGGAGTGGGCCGGTTCCTCCGCACAAAAGACGCCGCCATCCGAGTCCACCCCGTCGAGCCGAAGGAGTCTCCGAACCTAAGCACAGGGTGTAAGGTCGAAGAACACCGTATTCAGGGGATATCCCACAGCCTCACTCCGGAGGTGCTGGAGCTGAGTTCCCTTGAAAGGGTGACTCAGGTCTCGGACGGGGATGCCATTCTCATGGCCACGGCTCTCGCAGCCCAGCTCGGTCTTGGCCTCGGAATCTCATCAGGAGCCAACTTCTTGGGAGCGCTTCTGGTCCAGGAAGAGCTCGGTTCCGATGCTGTGGTAGCCACTGTTTTTCCCGACGACAACAAGAGGTACTCAAGTATCGACCTTTTGGGAGAGGAGCCAATCAGGGACGACTTCGTTTCCCCCGAAGTCGAACTGATGAGCTACCACACGCTCCGGCGCTCCTGCCGGACCTGTAGCGATTATGACGAGTGTCAACACTGGGTCAATGTCGGGTTTGACCCTGCGGAGGCGTGATTCCGGAGAGCTTGTGGGAGAGTGGCCTCGGAGGCCGTGAGACCCGATATTGACATAAGAAACCCGGTTAGGTAAATCCGAGGGGACTCTTGGGTTAGGATGCCGATGACTCGGAAATCCACGGTTCAGCATCTTTTGGCGCTGATGCTTCTCGCCGTCCTACCGACGCTTAGCGGCGCGATCCCCATCCTCGATATGATGGTGGGGGATTGGAAGGCTGCGGTGGAAGCCGAGCACCACCGGGACACCCACGGCTTTCCTCACAACCATCTCATCTGTATCCAGCACCAGGCCAACCAATGGGTCCCGGGGTGTGAGGCTCCACTGCCCGTTTCCCCGGTTACCCTTACTCTCCCGGCCTTCCCGAGGATCGATTCGTGGATCCTTCCGGGCCAGGCCCTTCTCCACCAGGCACGGGCTCCACCTACCGCCTAATCCAACCGGGCACAGCGCCTGAACCCTGAATGCCGCGCGGGAGATGTATACCCGTTCGGTCAGGTTCAGGAGTTCAAACCCCAAACGAATTGGACCCACTGGGAAGTCACGTCCTAATGGACGTGAGAATTCCGGTGGATCCCGGCGGTGCATGGTCTGCCAGGAGACCCAATGATCCATCGAACATTTTTCGCCACGTGTGTCCATGGCCCGTGTGTTTTTCTTGCCCTCACTGGTGGTTTGTTGGTGGAGCCACTGAGGGGACAGGAGCACGCTCTCACACTTGAGGAATGCGTGTCCCAGGCCATGGAAAAGAACCCACTGATCCGATCTGCCCGTGAACAGTACCAGGCCTCTTTGGCCCGCGTACGTCAGGCCAGAGCCTTCCCGCAACCCTCCCTGGATATCGACTCGGACCTTCAACCGGGAATCACTGACTTCTCGGAATACGGCGAGCGCTACGTCGGCATCAGCCAGACGATTCCCTTTCCCGGAAAGACCTACCTCCGGGGCCGTATCGCGGGTGAGGAGGCCAAAGAAGTGATGGCAGACGCGGACCTCATGGAACTCGACATCACGTTCCAGGTCACCGACGTGTTTTATGCGCTGCTCCGTGCAGAGGAGCGGGTGGGGTATGCCGGCCAGAACCTGGGGTTCACCCAGGACTTCGTCCAAATGACGGAGCTGAAGTTCGAAGCGGGAGATGTGCCTCAGATGGAGGTGGTAAGGGCGAGAGTAGAAGCGGCCCGGGCGGCCAATCTGGTTCGTGTGGCCGAGAACGAAGAGAGGTTGGACCGGGCCAGGTTGAATTTCCTGCTGGGACGGACTCCCTCCTCCCCTCTTCCCATCCAGGGAGAGTTGAGGGTCCCTGCAGGGTCGTACGATTTGGAGGAGATAACCGGTTGGGCATTGCAGAACCGGCCCGAGATTCGAAAGCTGATGGCCGCCATCGAAGGGAGACGCCTCGAAAAGAGGCAGGGGTTCATGTCCTACCTCCCGGATTTCGATGTGGGCGCCTCCAAGCACCGAATC
>JBDHMC010000393.1:0-4294 GCA_039656355.1 Gemmatimonadota bacterium
TGAACACAGACGTGGCTCCGGTCATCGATGAGATGGCAGGGGTGCGGAAGATGATCCAGGACGGGGAAATAGACAGAGACGAAGGTCTCAGGCAAATGGAGGCGCTCCGGGGGCTGATGATCACGAAAGCCGCCCCGGTACAGGGTCGGGTACAACAGATCCTCACCGTGGAACAACACCGGGCTCTCCAGTCGGCGGTGAGGCAGGGTCGACCCGGGGCGGTCACCGGGGCAGTCACCGGCGCATTTCGAGGGGGTGGAGGGCAGATCAGAGGAGCCATGCGCGGTCGAGGTGTGGGGCAAGCCCAATCCCCGAGGATTGGAGGCCGGGGAGGAGCACGTGGAGGTAACCCGGGAGTTCGGGGGTTGTCGTCTCAACGGCGGATTCGCCAGGGCGCCGCGCTGGGGTATCGGGGCATCAACTCTGGAGCATCTCCACTGGCCCGCCGTGGCCTTGCCCGAGGGTACGGGAGGGGTTCGGGATCTCAGTCTATCCTTGGGAAACGTGGGATTGGAGGTCTTCCGCCCGACGGGTTCTGACTTAGACTTAGGGTCGAGGAAAGCGCTTTTTCGGCACCTCGGCTCCACCTTGAATGAGGAGGGGCATCCATTTCGAACCGGAGTGGGTGCCGTTCCTTTTTAAATATCCTCAACAAGAATGCCCCTTTCCGTGTCTGAGAAAGTGAATTGAGAGAGCGATCCGACGGGGAGTTGGCTAGGGCGGCCCGCGAGGGTGACTCGGAGGCTTTCGGAGTTCTGGTGACGCGATATATGCGTCCTGGATATCTGGTGGCGCTCTCCGTCACTGGAAACCCGGAAGATGCTGAGGACGTGGCCCAGGAGTCCTTCCTGGTAGCTCTGAAAAGGTTGGAGGACTGCAGGGATCCCGAGAAGTTCGGGGGTTGGCTTCTGACCATCGTGCGGAACAGGGCAAGGAATCTTCTTCGGAGGGAGCGGTTACGGCGGGGGGAGGAGCTCACACCGGAGATCTCCCCTGGGACGGGGGGGCCGGAGGATGATCTAAGGCGAATGGAGATTCGAGAGCAGGTAGCACAGGGGTTGGAGGGATTGTCGGAAATCCGGAGAGAGGTTCTCCTCCTCCATGACCTCGAAGGCTGGAAGCACAGAGAGATTGCGCAACGATTGGGAATTCCCGACGGAACAGTTCGGTCCCACCTCCATTTTGCCCGGAAACACGTGAGGGCTGAGTTGGAACAGATGCAAGGAAACACCCCCACGGAAGGGGAATCATGAACGACATCGAAGAGCCCGTGCCGCTGGAGTCCCTCGATCCGGGGACCCAGAGCCCAGGCTTCTGGGTTCGGTTCCACGCTCGAGCTCTGGACCAGGCCCAGATGGAGTTGGCCCGTCGGCGAGTGAATGGGGACCTCACCTTCGCCGCACCCCTCGCACCCCTCGCTCTTGAAGAGGCTCTTCTAGAGGGCCTGGAGGGTGAGACCATCCCGGTCATATTGGGGCAGGAGAGGGAGCTGGAGGAGCTGGCGTTCTTTTCCAGTTTGGGAGGTTTCTGAGATGACCCTGGAGAGGGGAACCCGGACTCGGCTTGCCACGGCCTCCGTGTTGATCCTTGTCCTCGCGACTGGCATGGTCCTGGGGATTGCAGTGGATCGCCAACTGGATGCCCGAGACGCCCCCAGCGAGGATGCCAGATGGTCTCGGCCTTCAGGTGGGGGTGAACGGGAAGGTCGGGGGGCCGTTGATCATTCCCGGGACACGTCCCGTAGTCTTACACGGGGTCCCTCCCAAAGGGGCGCCTCCCTTCTGGTGGAACAGGTGGGGCTCTCGGAGGGCCAACTGGAGCAGGTGGACTCGATCATGAGGTTCTACGGGGGGCAGATGAGGGACCTCCACGAGGAGTTCAACGAAGCCTACAGCACCCGGTACCGGGAGATCCAAACGGCCTCCCGAGAGGCGGTTCGCGGGGTGCTGACGGCTGAGCAGGTGATGGTGTACGATTCCATGAGAATTGAGTGGCAACGCCGGAGAGAGGAACGCCGGGAGGACTCCACAGGATCTTCCGGATCCCAACAGGGTGGCGGGCGCGGCCCCCGCATTCCATAACGGAGAGAGCATTGAGCGACCTCATCATTCGGACCAAGGGTCTGACAAAATACTATGTCCTGGGCGCGGAGACAGTTCGTGCGGTCAGGGGCGTCGATGTGGAGATTCGCAAGGGAGAGTTCGTGGCCGTCATGGGCCCGTCCGGAAGCGGAAAATCCACGTTCATGAACCTGCTAGGGTGCCTGGATACGCCGACAGAGGGTGAGTACTGGTTGAACGGCACTTCCGTAAAAGAACTCTCGGACGATGAGTTGGCACAGATCCGAAACAAAGAGATCGGATTCGTGTTCCAGACCTTCAACCTGCTGCCACGGGCCACGGCCCTCCACAACGTTGAGCTTCCCCTTATTTATGCAGGTATCCGAGGGAAGGAGCGGCGGGAGCTGGCCAGGGAGAAGCTGGAGCTGGTGGGCTTAGGGGACCGAATGGACCATAGGCCGCCGGAGTTATCTGGAGGTCAGCGGCAACGGGTTGCTGTCGCCCGAGCCCTCGTCAACAATCCGGCCCTGCTCCTCGCCGACGAGCCTACGGGAAACCTGGACTCGGTCACGGGCGAGGAAATCATGGATGTTCTGTCCGAGCTCAACGACCAAGGCCAAACCATTGTCCTTGTTACGCACGAAAAGAACATCGCTGCCTACGCGAAGCGAGAGGTCCACCTTAGAGATGGGCTGATCGAAAAAGACTTTGTCAATCATCACGCAGGAGTCGAAGCATGAAAGCGTTTTCCCTACTCCCGCCGTCTTCCAATCGGAATATGGGCCGGTGGTCGTTCCCGAAGAGCGGAGTCAGAAGGCTCCCGGTGGGTGCTCTCGTGGGTGTGGTGGCCCTCGGGCTGAGTGGTTGTGGACAGGGTGATGCCGCTGAGGCACCCGCCCTCCAGGCCGCCCCTGTGATCCGCCAGAACATGCGGATCACCACGGAGGCCACGGGGGCTGTGGAGCCCGTCCGAAAGGTCGAGGTGAAGTCCAAGGCATCTGGAGAGGTCCTCCGGCTCTATGTCGATGTTGGCGATGAAGTCCAGCCTGGCACCCTTCTGGCGCAGATCGATCCCCGGGATGTGGACAACGCCTGGGAGCAGACGGTGGCCGACCACTCGGTGGCTGTTGCCAGGATGGATATCTCCAAGAACCAGCTGGCGCGCTCCCAACGTCTTTTCGATTCCGGAGTGATTACGGAACAGGAGATGGAAAGCCAGGAACTTGACTACGCCAATCAACAGGCCTCTCTGAAAAAGAGCGAGACCAACCTTATGCTGGCGGAGCTTCGCAAGGACGATGTAACCATACGGGCCCCCACCTTCGGGACCATACTCAGCAGGACCGTCGAGGAAGGAAATGTCATTCAGTCAGCCTCCTCGAACGTATCCGGAGGAACCGCTCTCTTCGTCATGGCGAACCTCGCGGACGTGCAGATCAGGGTCATGGTCGACGAGACGGACATGGGCCAGATCGAGCCTGGTCTCGAAGCTTCTGTCCAGGTGGAAGCCTACCCCGGCCAGACTTTCGCTGGTATCGTGGAAAAGATGGAACCTCAGGCCGTGAACCAATCCAACGTCACCATGTTCCCGGTCATCGTTCGGCTGGATAACAGCTCGGGCCTCCTGATGCCTGGAATGAATGCCGAGGTGGAAACCCTTTTGGTGGAACGCCCGAATGTCCTGGTGGTTCCCAACAACGCCGTAGTGATGACATCCGAGATGGCCCCCGCAGCGTCCGTCCTGGGGTTGGATCCGGAGATCGAGTTGGATATGGCGGTGTTCAGCCAGTTGGCGCAGGAAGCGGGCCTCGGGAGGGTGCAGGGGATGCGTGGCCGTGGTGGGGGCGGGGGAATGATGGGCGGTCGGTCCGGGGCACAGCCCCCTGAGGGTGGTCAGCCATCCGAGGGTGGGCATCCGGGCGGAGCCGGCGCTCCTTCGGAGGTCAGTGGTGAGATGTCGGACCGAATGGCCCAGATGGCAGAGCTTCGGGCCAAGGTGGAGAGTGGCGAGGTCTCCCAGGACTCCCTGGATGCGGTCATGGCCTCCTTCAGGGGCCAACGTGGATCCCGGGAGGGCGGGGAGGGCGGGATGCCGGCCGGAGGCGCTCAGAACCCGATGAGCCAAGCACCGGTCGAGTCCAATCCAGCCCTGTCGGGGTTGGTGAATACCTCCTCTGCCCCCCGTCCGGCCATCGCTTTCGTGATGGCGGCCGATTCCACACTGGAGGTACGGC
>JBDHMC010000394.1:0-2988 GCA_039656355.1 Gemmatimonadota bacterium
CGAACCCGGGACGCAGGCATGACCTGGGAGACCATTTCCCACGATCTCACCACCAACACACCCGAGCACCAGGAATTTCCGGGAATCCCCATCCACTCCGACCACACGGGCGTTGAGGTCTTCAACACGATCTTTTCCTTGGTACCATCGCCCCACGCCCCAGGCACCATTTGGGTCGGGTCCGACGATGGGCGGGTTCATATCACCAGGGATGATGGAATCACCTGGACCGATATTACGCCACCTGACATGCCCCAGTTCGCCACGGTGAATCGCATCGAAGTGTCTCCCCACTCACCCAACAGAGCCTTTTTGGCAGTCCACCGGTACCGGATGGACGATTGGCGCCCTTACATCTTTCGCACCGAGGACTTCGGGGAGAGCTGGGAACTCCTGACGAATGGGAGGAATGGAATCCCGGAGGATCATTGGGTCAGGGTGATCCGAGAGGACGATGTTCGACCCGGGCTTCTCTTTGCTGGGACCGAGTTTGGACTCTTCGTCTCCTTCGATGACGGAAGTCGATGGCAACCCCTCCAGATGAACCTCCCGGTCACCCCCGTC
The DNA here is from genome assembly GCA_039656355.1 of Gemmatimonadota bacterium. GTDB lineage: Bacteria > Gemmatimonadota > Gemmatimonadetes > Longimicrobiales > Gaopeijiaceae > JABDNZ01. The sequence goes on from JBDHMC010000394.1 coordinate 565, forward strand.
ACCGACATGAAGGTGCACCGGAGTGACCTTGTCCTTTCCACCCAAGGCCGGTCGTTCTGGGTCCTGGACGACCTCACGCCCCTGAGGGAACTGGCGTCGGGATTGTCGGAGCGCCCGGCGTCCGGACCTGTCCGGCTTTTCACTCCCAGGGATGTATCGAGGGGGCGGGCTTCACCCGCCATGTCGGAGGTGGATCTGACCCAACCCGATCCTCTCCCAGAAGGGGCCCTGTTGGGCTACACCCTCACTGATGAGGTGTCTGGCCTGGAGTTGGCGGTCCTGGACGAAGAGGGGCGAGTGGCCGGACGCTGGGAGGCCTCCGAGGGCCGAACCCTCCCATCCGACCCCGGCTTCCATCGAATTCCCTGGTCACTCCGATACCTCGATCATGGCGGCGTGAAGGCTCCCCCCGGCGAATACACCGTCCGCATGAGTTGGGAGGGGGGTTCAGAGGAACGGAGCTTTCGGGTCCTCCCGAACCCTAAGGATCCCTCGGTGACGCTAGCCGACTATGAGGAACAGTTCCGGGTCTCCATGGAGGTTCAGGAATCCTCCGAGGCGATCAGGGACGCCATAGCCCGACTCCGTGACGCTCGGGACCAGGCCCAGGGGATCATCCAGCGGGCCGACTCAGCCCAGCTGCCCGTCGGGAATCTCCCGGAGCTGGCTGAGTCCATGAGAACCGGGATTTCCCCTATGGAAGCGGCCCTCACCGCCACGGACGACCCCACTCTGCCTACCGGGGTCCGCCGTCCTCGGGGAGGTGGCCTGGATCGGGAATACAGGACCCTCTTCTCCCATCTGAACAGTGGAGGGGGGTACGGGGCGGGAGGTACGGAGGGCCGCCCAACGGTCGGCGCGATGGAGCGGAAGAGAGATCTGGACATGGTGTGGGCCGAGGTACGGGACCAGCTGAATGCCACCTTGGATGAAGAAGTTGCCGCCTTCAATGCAGAGGTGGCCCGCTTGGGCCTGGAAGGGATTGTAATTCGGAGAGAGGAAAGATACGAAACACCTACTAAGGACTTGGGAGACCTCCGATGACTAGACGTCTCATGGCATTCGCGTTGGTCCTCCTTCCCCTCCTCTTACCGGAAGAAGCCCCCGCTCAAGCAACTCCGGGCACTGATATCTGGGCTTTCCGCATCTCTGGAAGTACTCCGAGCGTCGACCTGACCTCGGTCGTCCGAGTCACGCACCGGCCCGGTTACGATAACCAGCCCCACTTCCCCCCAGGGGAAATGCTGATCCTCTTTACGGCCATCGACTCGACAGGCCAGGCCGATATCTGGAGCTACAGCCTCGGTACCGGGGAACGGAAGAATATCACCCGGTCCGCTCCGGAGAGTGAGTACTCGGCGACCGTCCTGCCCTCCCTCGCTCGATTCTCCGCCATCCGCGTTGAAGCCGACTCGACCCAAAGACTCTGGAGCTTTGACTCGGGTGGAGCGAACCCGGAGGTGGTCCTGAGAGACATTCACCCGGTGGGGTACCACGCCTGGTTGGATGAGGACCGTTTGGCTCTGTTCGTCTTGGGAGACCCTGCCACACTCCAGATCGCATCGGTAGCCGAGGGCACCGCCCAGGTTGTTGCCGAAGACATCGGAAGATCCGTCCACCGCGTTCCAGGCCGGGAAACGGTCTCCTTCGTTCAATGGGTGGCGCCAGGCACAGGCTGGATAAATGAGTTCGATCCTGACACGGGGGAGACGCATCCACTTGCCCCTTTGCTGGAAGGAAACGAGTTCTATGCTTGGACGCCCGGGGGTGCTCTGGTCATGGGTCAGGGATCCAGACTATTCCGATGGGCACCCGATGAATCCGAGACCTGGGAGGAGATCGCAGACCTGGAATCCGCGGGTATCCTGGAAATCTCTCGAATCTCTTTGAGTCCTGATGGAGGGTGGCTAGCCGTGGTTGGGGCAGACGAAGGATGAGGGCGCCTTTATTATGAAACCCGTTTGAGTAACCTGGAACTGGACAAAAGCCCCGTCTCCGCCTAACCTTTCGACAGCAGAATCCCTACAAACTAAAGGAGCCGGAAACCATGACGGGAGAGGCAGGTCAGCGGATCCAGGTTGTCCTCAGGTGGATCCAGATTTTGGACAAGCTGGAGCCCTTCTTTAAGGAAACGGGTGAGTTCGTGTTCCGGTCCCGGGTGGAGAGCGGCGGAAAGACAGACAAGCTCCGCTTCCCGGAGGAAGGGTACTACGCCATCTCGGACAAGCCGGGGTGGAACCGTCTCGAGAAGTTGAACAAGGTCCTGTTCGACGGGGTTCCCGGGGACGATCTCGTGGTCGAGCTCATGGGAGAGGAGTTGGACCAGTTCACCCCCAATGACCAACTGGATCATTATCGTCGTGAGTTCACCGGAGGCGCGGACCGCTGGATCGGCCACTATGAGCCGGTTGACGAGGGGTCCAC
>JBDHMC010000395.1:0-2987 GCA_039656355.1 Gemmatimonadota bacterium
TCACGTTCCAACTCGAACCCCGTCCTCTGCATCAGATTAGAGAAGTAGCAGAGGAGGAGGAGAGCGAAAGAGAGGTGCCATGATCCGGTTTCTCGAAATAAACACGACACGTCGTGATGAGCTGATCGATATTGGAGTCCAGGTCCGTGACGTGGTCCAAGCCTCAGGTTTGCTGGAAGGTGTGGTCCATCTCTGGTCGTTGCACACTACCTGTGCCCTTACCGTGAACGAGAATGCGGACCCTGACGTGGCGAAAGATCTTGTCTGGAAAATGGGAGAACTCGTGCCTCATGGTGAGGTGAGTTACCGGCATCGGGAGGGGAACAGCGACTCCCATCTCAAGACGAGCTTGTTCGGGCCGGGGCTTACCCTCCTTCTCCACCGAGGGGACTTGATTCTGGGAACCTGGCAGGGGATATACCTGGCCGAGTGGGACGGCCCACGGACGCGTCGAGTGGCCCTGAGGATTTCTTCTTGACAACCCCTGGGCCGTTTTTAATAATCGGCAATAGTGGGCTGTACCCGGACCCAAGCCCCGGCTCGGGTCCCATAGTTGGAGGAGCGGAGCATGTTGGACGGCTGGATCTGGGCGGACGAAGAGACCGTGCCTTCGCCGTTGGAGTTCGCCTGGGGCGACGAGGATGGTGACCAAGGCTGGGAAGGGAGTCTGGATTGGGGTGATGAGGAGGACGAGGGGGACGACCAGGACGAGGGGGAGGACGAGGACGGTCTGGACGAAGAGCGGGACGACGAGGATGAGGAAGACGACGAGGAATGGGAGGAATGGGAGAACGAGTTCGACGAAGAGGATGATGACTCCCTTGGCCGGCGGAGGCCGGACCGCCCCGAGTGGAACTAGGCTGACCCCACCGATGGCACCATGAAACCGAAGGACGCCGCGCAGGAAGCCATCTCCTACTTCCAGAGTCAGGCCGACGAGAGTCGAGCCGCCGGCCTTCAGCGGTACTTCAAGGATCCGGTGAATTACTATGGCATCGAGTACCGGCCCTACAAGGAGTGGAAGGCGGAGTTCCTGGCGCGACTCACGGACCATTGGACGATTCGGGAAGCTGTAGAGTTTTGTGATACGATCGGGAAGGATACTCATATGGAGGCCCGGGGAATTGGGTTCCAGGTGGTGGGGGCCTTTGTTGAGGGTGCCGACCCGGATCTCTTAGGGCATGTGCACCGGTGGCTGGAGGAGTGGTGTGACAACTGGGGCCTCGTGGACAACCTGGCGCCATCAGTACTGTCGCCGCTGCTTCGTGAGTATCCGGAGCTGGTTCCGGAGGTTAAGGGATGGACGTCGTCCGAGAGCCAGTGGGTGCGCCGGGGGGCGGCAGTGGGATTCGTGAGCCTGGTGGATGACGACGGTTTCCGCGATGCCGCCTATGAGGTTGCCACGGAGCTACTCGGTGACAAGGAAGATCTTATTCACAAAGCCGTGGGATGGCTCCTGCGGGAGGCCGGGAAAGTGGACCGAGATCGCCTGGAGGCCTACCTCCTCGACAAGGGCCCCCGTCTGCCACGGACTACGCTGAGGTACGCCATCGAGAAATTCCCCAAAGAGGATCGGAAGCGTTTGTTGGAAGCGACCCGTTGAACCCGACCTTAGCCGATCCCGTCCGATGTAGGGACCAAGGAGTTCGGCAGAACTAGGGGCATGCGCTCCGGCCGGTCTTGACCACAAAACTCTTGTTTCTCTGCTTTCCGGCCGATACTCTCCGGTGGAATGAAGGACACTGACGACTAGGGGCGAAACCCAGAGATGAAGCCCGAGATGAGGATCCAAAATTCCAATAATACCCGGAACAATCCCTGCGCTCGGCGCGCGAGGGAGGGGGTCGGCATGTAGCTGACTGACGGTCCGGTGTTCCGGAGCCCCCGACTCGCCGCCCAGCGGGTCGGGGGTGTTTTTTTCCCCACTAACCGGAGGGGCCCAATAACCCCCGAAAGGCTACGGTGATGAACACGAACCTGCTGTTACCCGCGGAATACAAACCGATTCTGGATCTGAAGGAAACCGAGAGGGCCATCCGCCTTATCAAGGAATTCTTCCAGGTCAACCTGGCTGTCGAGCTGAACCTGATCAGGGTAACAGCCCCGCTCTTTGTCAGAAGCGGCACAGGGATCAACGATGATCTGAATGGGATCGAGAGGCCGGTCCGGTTCAACATCGGGGCCATGGGCGACGCGCAGGCTGAAATCGTTCACAGCCTGGCCAAGTGGAAGAGGATGATGCTTGCCGATTATGGATTTGGGTACGGCAGCGGGCTTTACACAGATATGAATGCCATCCGGGCAGATGAAACCCTGGACAATCTGCACTCTCTCTACGTCGATCAGTGGGATTGGGAGAGGGCGATCAATAAAGAGGAAAGGACTCTGGGTTTTCTGAAGTACATCGTCGAGAAGATCTATGGCGTGATTACCCGGACCGAACGCTACATCGCACAACACCACCCTGCCGTCGAGCCTGTCCTACCCGAACAAATCACTTTCATCCACAGCGAGGAGCTGCTGGACAGATACCCTCACCTGACGCCTGCCGAAAGAGAGAAGGAGGTATGCAGGGAATATGGCGCCGTGTTCGTGATAGGGATCGGGGCAGCCCTGAAAGGCGGAAAACCCCATGACGGCCGAGCTCCGGACTATGACGACTGGTCAACGGAGACCGGAAACGGGAAGAGGGGACTAAACGGAGATATTCTGGTCTACTACCCGCTCTTGGAAGAAGCTTATGAGTTGTCCTCCATGGGAATCCGAGTGGATCCGGAGACGTTGGAACGTCAGCTAGAGATCAGCGGCAGTGCAGATAGGAAAGACCTACTCTTTCATAGACGGTTGCTGGCTGGCGAGCTTCCCCTGTCCGTCGGAGGCGGCATCGGCCAATCCAGGCTCTGCATGTTCTACCTCCGCAAGGCCCACATTGGAGAAATCCAAGCCAGCATCTGGCCTGAGGACATGGTCCAGGAGTGCAAAGCAAA
>JBDHMC010000396.1:0-2986 GCA_039656355.1 Gemmatimonadota bacterium
CTGTCCCCCTTGGGGGACACTCGAAAAGGCAGAATCCGGAAAAGCCCTGCATTTGCAGGGCTTTTCCTATTGGCACGAAACCTGTTTAGCCTGGTTGAGCACTTGAGCCGTTTTGGGTAGGAAGGCCTAGTCTTTTCCGGGAAAGGACAGAAGATTGAGTTGCAGGACCCTGCCGCCCCAAGAAGGAGTCACGAAATGCAAAGGCCTATTTTGCTTCTGCTTCTCTTTTTCCTTGCCTTCCTTCCAGCCCCATCAATCCTCGCCCAGGACCAACCCCAGGAAGACGTCATCCCCACCGACGCCGGCGACCTCACCATCTCCTTCATTGGTCATGGCACCCTCATGTTCGCCTTCGGGGAAAAGGTAATCCATGTCGACCCAGTGGGCCGGGAGGCCGACTACTCGAGTCTGCCCGACGCCGATCTCATTCTCATTACTCACGAGCACGGGGATCACCTGGACCCAGCTGCCGTAGCCGAACTCTCAAAAGACGGGACTGAGATCGTCGTATCCGGCTCATGCGAAGGCAGTCTGGAGGGCGCCCAGGTGATGAGGAACGGTGACTCCCGAACCGTGGCAGGATTCCGGATAGAGGCCGTCCCTGCCTACAACATCGTGAACTTGCGGTCCGAGGGGACGCCTTACCATCCCAAAGGAGACGGGAACGGCTACGTCATCACTTTCGGAACCCTACGAGTTTATGTGGCGGGGGATACGGAAGACACACCCGAGATGAAGGGATTGGAGGACATCGATATCGCCTTCCTCCCCATGAACCTCCCCTACACCATGACCCCGGCCATGGTGGCCGACGCGGCCAAGGCCTTTCGGCCCCGGATCCTCTACCCCTATCACTTTGGCCAAACCGATACGGATGAGTTGGTGAAGCTCCTGGCCGGCGAAGAAGGGATCGAAGTGCGGGTGCGGGATTTGGGGTAGGGGGGGTCTGCTTCCTCGGGGGGGCTCGGGAGTCACGCTAATTCTGAACCCCCGGTGCATCAGCCGCCTTCAGGCGGCGTCGCCAACTTGGCCCTGACCCCCCGGAGCCTCACCCGGGGTAGGATCACCTCCTGGAACCGAGGCGTGTCCCAGACCGGAGCAAGGACGGGGTCCCAGATGTAGTATTGGACCCGAAACGGCAGAGCAAAAACCAACTCCTCCAGAGCGTCCAAAGCTCGGTCAGGCTCCCCAAGCAACATCCAGGTTTGAGGAAGGACCCGGCCTTCCCCTTCCGGCAAGAGGGATGGGTCGCCGGCCTCCAGAGCCTCGCCTTGCATGCGGAAACCCACTGAATCTGGGAAGTATGAAACAAAGCGATCGACGGCTTCCCTGTATCGGCCGTCAAACAGCATCAGGCGGCCCAGAACAGTCCGGAGGAAGTGCACGTCCCCAGCCGTGTCCATGGCAAGCCCTTCCTCCAAAAAGAGCTCGGCCTCATCAGCGCGGCCGTTCATGTACAACACGAAACCGTGTGTATCCAGGCGAACGGGAGCCCGGTCGAGGGCCAGAGCCCGGCCGGTCTCTCGCAGCGACTCGTCCAGCCGCCCCATACCCCAGAGCAGCTCAGCATATTGGGTGTGGGCCTCATGGCTGTCCGGATCCAGCTCCATCGCAAGGAGAAGCTCGGGCTCCCCGTCCTCCCACTCCCATCGGTCGCGGTGGACGGTCCCGAGAGCAACGCGGGCCGAAGCACTCCTAGAGTCCAGTTCGAGGGCGCGCCGGGCCGCATACTCCGCAGCGGCTTGGCTACGTGCCCACACCGTGGAGTCCATCGATTCGCCCCCAAGCCCGGTATACAAGGGGCTAATGGATTGTGCCTCAGCCAACGCAGCCCACGCGGGCGCCCACAGGGAGTCTCTGGCCACGGAGGATTGAAACAATCGCACCGCCTCTCCGATGCCCGGGCCCCGCCGCCGCATGGCCGCACGACCGGTCAGATACAGGTCGTAGGCGTCCATGTCGAGGGTCGGGATGACGAGGGCATCCTGGTTCAGCCCAAGTGGGATCCGGAGTGCGTCAGCGATGGCTTCGGCGATCTCCGTCTGGATGGCAAAGATGTTTTCCAGACGGCGCTCGTAGGTGTCTGACCAGAGGCGGAATCCGTCCGAGGCACTCACGAGCTCGGCACTGATGCGGACCTGGTCCCCATCCTTTCTGACGCTTCCCCCGAGGAGGTACGGAACATCTAGTTCCTCGCCGATTTGGCGCGGATTCAGGTCCCTGTTTTTGTAGCCGAATGCCGACGACCGACCGGCCACCCGGAGGTCACGAATCTTGGAGAGAACCGAGAGAATCTCCTCCGAAATGCCGTCACTGAAATATTCCTGGTCCTTTTCGGGGCTCATATCCTCAAAAGGAAGAACGGCGACGGCTGGCCGTGGATCTTCATCCAGATCCACATAGGTAAGGTCCAATCCGGCTGTCGTTTCCGCGGGGGCCACTCGAGCCCCATCCACCGAATTCGCTGCGGAACGCCTCCCGCCGTAGAAGCCCAAAGCGAGGAGAATCAGGCCGGACAGGGCAAACAGACCCGAAGGCCAGCGGGTTCGAGCAGAGCCTGTGACGATGGCATTGATGTCCTCTGGGTCCGCCGGTTCGGTTCGTCTCACCCCATCGGGCGTCAGCTCAAAAGCCCACGCAAGGACCACCGCTATCGGGAACCCGAGAATGGCCATCCACACCACCAAGCTGATGGTCCAAGCCGGAAAGGGGATGGCGGGGAAGACAATACTCGCGGCCTCAAGTACTACGAACGACACAGCGCCATAGGCGGCGATCACCCGGAAGACTTTCCGTCGTTTCATGTCTGCGAACCACCGCTGATACGCAGCGGGAGAACGCAAACCGGGGTTTCGGTGGCTCGGTTCGCTCATCTGTGGGTGTGCCGGAGGAGTGTTAGTTCGGGCTGAAGATACACCCATAGGGATCAGCTGATCCAGATAGCCCGCGATTTCGTAAATGAGGCTCTATGCCATCGACCCTCCCG
>JBDHMC010000397.1:0-2979 GCA_039656355.1 Gemmatimonadota bacterium
AAATCGTGGTGTTTCCCTGACGGACCTCATTCAGGAGGGGAACGTCGGGCTCGTGACGGCGGCCAGGAAGTTCGACCCGGACCAGGGCGTGAAGTTCATCAGTTACGCCGTTTGGTGGATTCGCCAGGCCATCCTCGCCTCTTTGGCGAATCATGGACGGGCTGTCAGGGTTCCGCTGAACCGTGCATCCGATCTTGCCAGGATCTTCCGGGAGAAAGAGCGCCTCAAGCAGGAGCTACGGAGGGAGCCCACGTCCGAAGAGCTTAGTGTGGCTACCGACCTCACACCTGAGTTGGTGGAGTCGCTTCAAACTCTGAACGCTGCCGAGATCCGTTTGGATGCCCCAATTGGTGATAGCGAAGACTCCCAGCTGGTGGAGCGGTTCGTCACCGAGGAGGCATCGGAGCCCGAGATGGAAGTGGAGGGGCGTCTCCTGGGGGAGACCATTTCCGAGGCCCTAGGAACTCTCGAGGCCCGGGATGCGAAGGTTCTCCGCCTCTACTTTGGGTTGGAGGGAGAGCGGGAGCACACCCTGGAGGAAATCGGCAATATGCTCGGGGTGACTCGGGAGCGGATCCGACAGCTCCGAGATCGGGCTCTGCGTCGCCTCCGGGAAGGGGCAAAGGGAATAGCCCTGGAGTCTTTCGCGGCCTAATGTCGTCAATCTCACCGCCCTCTAGGCGGCTGAGCACTGCCGCCTTCTGGAACCTCGAGATACCGGGGCTGCCAGAAGGCGGTTTTGTTTTCGTATGATGGATGGAAGCCATGGAGTGGCGTCATGAGGGCGACCGTCTACGGAAGCCGGGGAGGAGTTTACCGGGTATGCCTGGATTCGGGTGAGCTCCTGGAAGCCTCCCTGCGAGGGCGTTTGAAGCAGGAGGCTCGCACGGGAGACCGGGTCGTCATCGGAGATTCGGTGGACGTGGTGACGGGGTCAGAGGGGGCTGTCACCATCGAAGCTGTCGGAACCCGCCGATCGGAGATCATCAGGAAGGGACCCGGAGGCCGCCGCCCAAAAGTACTGGCGGCCAATGTGGACCAGCTAGTGGTAGTGGCCGCGGCCGCCCGGCCGGAGCCCAGGCAATTCCTCCTCGACCGCCTCCTGGTCATCGGGGAGGCCAACCATCTGGATCTTGCCCTGGTTATGAACAAAACCGACTTGATTCCCGAGGACACGGAAGAATATTCGACGCCGGGAGATGGGAAGCCGGAAAAGGGCCTCGGCTTCCGGGGTCTGGTTAGGCTGTACCGAAACATCGGCTATCAGGTCCTCGAGACCAGCGCTGTTACGGGAGAGGGTTTGGACGCCTTGAGGAATCTTCTTTGCTCAGGGACCTCGGCCCTGGTCGGAGCGTCAGGGGTGGGGAAATCCAGTCTCTTGAACACCATTGAACCCGGCCTGGGGCTCAGGATCGGAGAACTGAGCCACAAGAAGGGCCATGGGCGCCACACTACGGTGAGTTCTCGCCTCATTCCCCTGGAGTGCGGAGGATTGGTGGCGGACACGCCGGGGTTTTCGGATGCGGGAGTCTGGGGAGTAGAGCAGAGGGAGCTGGAGGAGTGCTTTCCGGATTTCCATCCCTTCCGGGAAGAGTGCCAGTTCAGAGGCTGCACTCACCTTCATGAGCCGAACTGTGGGGTCCAGGCTGCTCTAGGGAGAGATGAAATCGAGGTGGGGCGCTTCGAGAGTTACCGGGGCCTGGTTCAGGAAGCCGTCGACTCCTGAAGCGGCGTGACTCGCGGTGCGCCTGAGATCGGATCGGTCCCTACCGCCACAGGCCACCGATATACTCTCTTTAGAATCTCTTCCTTGAATACGTCACTTGCCCCTCCCTCCGCTGCCACTCTTCCTTCAGAGAGAAGCAGAAATCGGTCGGCGAACCTGGCCGCCAGGTTAATATGATGGGTGATGAGGAGGACCGTCATTCCCCGGTCGGCGGAGCTTCGGAGGAGGCGAAAAATCGTCATCTCGTGCCGAATGTCCAAGCTGGCCGTGGGCTCGTCGAGGACGAGGCCTGAGGGCTCCTGGGCAAGGGCTCGCGCGATCCGGACGCGCTGTAGCTCTCCCCCGGAGAGGGTGGTCACGTCCCGGTCAACCAACTCCACTACATCACACCTCCGCATAGCTTCATGAATAGCAGCCCGATCGTTGTCTCCTTCAGGGCGAAGGGGCCCGAGGTGGGGGTACCGGCCCATACCCACGAAATCCCTCACGGTGAGGGGGAAGGCAAGATGTTCGGCCTGGGGCACGGCTCCCACGGCTCGCGCCAGGGATCGGCGAGTCCAGGCATGGGTTTCTTTTCCACCCACCCGAACTTTGCCGCTCTCTGGGCGCACCACCCCCATCAGGGCCTTCATCAGCGTGGACTTGCCGGAACCGTTGGGCCCGATAACCGCATAGAGGGCCCCTTCCGGCACTCGCATCGTGACTCCATCCAGAGCTCGATGGTGGGCCCTTCCATACCTGACGGCTAGGTCAAGGGCTTCGAACGTCATCCGGTCATGCTCCGCCGCAGGAGGACCAGAAAGAGGGGGACGCCCAGAAAGGCGGTGATAACCCCGATGGGAATCTCGATCGGTGCCAAAACCACGCGGGCGAGGAGGTCGGCCAAGCACAGGAAAGCGGCCCCAGCCAGGAAGGAAAGGGGGAGGAGGATTCGCTGATCCGAGCCGACGAGAAGACGGATCCCATGGGGGACAATCAGGCCTACGAAGCCGATGACCCCCGCCACGGCCACCCCAGCCGCCGTCATAAGCGATGCCACGATATAGGCGACTCGCTTGATCTTTTCCACATCCGCACCGAGATATGCGGCCGTCTCCTCTCCGACGGCCATGAGGTTAAGGGCTCGAGCCAAACCAAGGAGCACCAGGGCTGCCGGCAGGGTGTAACCCGCGACAACGGCAACGTTGCTCCAGTCTGCTCCATACAGACTGCCCATCATCCAGACGATGGCGGTTCGGACGGCACGGGCCTCT
>JBDHMC010000398.1:0-2975 GCA_039656355.1 Gemmatimonadota bacterium
GAGGTAACGCATCAAATCCTCGGGAGATACTATGTAAGGCATGGCTCTTCATCCGGTGTTCCCAGTGGCACCCAAGGCTCGGAGGGTAGGAAGCTGGCGGCGGGAGTTGAACCCGCATCCTGCCGAGAATACACATCAGCTGCTCTGCAGTTTGAGCTACGCCAGCAGTCTTTAGCAAACCAGATGAATCCAACCCGCTGCTGAGACGGAAGCCTGTATGAACTGATGAGACTCTCTTCCTTCATTGGTGTCCGGGACCTCCAGGCAGTGCGGTTGAGGCCCAGCCCCTTGATCCGTATACACACGTAATGTAAAACGTGAATTATGTTTCGGCAAATTCCTGTCGCCTGACGCTGTGATTGGGATTAATAGCCGGTTCTCAAAGACCGGAGTCGAGTAATGGCTTTTGCCGGAGGGTTTCCAGATTCAGAGAAGGCCGAGGGGCGGACAGTCGTGTGGGAATCACCAAGGAAGCCGGATGATCTCCTCTTCCCCCTGGTCTCCTCCCCCTTTTAACCGGGACTAGGCTCATCGCAAGGGTTTGGGCTGGTCGAAGCCAGGATCAGGAAGGTACGATCGCAGCGAGAAACTCCAGTAGGAGGCGTTGTGGGTGTTAGATTAGGGGTAGTAGCAGCTCTCTCACTATCCGGCCCATTTCCTCAATGAGTTCACCTCAAAGGCCGTGAGAATCCGAATAGCGCTCCCAACAGAGCCCCCGCGACCAGGGCCCAATAGATCAGGAAGATCCTGAACGGATCCTCCGCCCCCCAAGCCTCCGCCGGAATCAGCATCGCCAGCGTCATTGGGGCGATTCCCAGTCCGTGTCCGAAAACCCCTCCCCAGAACACCCGCCTCAGCCGCTTTGATCGCCGCCTAAGGCCATGCCCTTCCCACAACAGCGCGGCGGGTACGACAAAAAGGCCGATGACCAACCCGATCAGATTGAGGCTCATCGCCGGGCCTCCGTCTTGTCCCGGTGTCTCCAGCGGGGGAAGAGCCAGAGCCAATACCCAGTGATCAGGAGGGTAATGAGCCCCATGGCCGCCGCGTCACTGAGGAGGATCCACCCATCCCCGAAGACTTCTCCTGAATGAAGCTTCTCGAGGAAGATATCTTTCCTTTCACCGACCTCGAGGATCTCCCCTGTAGATAGGTCCAGAGTGACCTCGTGATTGGCGTTGTCCCGGTAGCATACCTTGGCCAGTCCACTCCTGAGCCGGACGTCGATTCGGTCGATCTCCGGTACGACACCGAGTTCCGCGAGGATGGCTGTGTCCGAGTGGTCGACGATGGCGGAGAGGAGCAGGGCGTTTCGGACATCATCGATCGCGGGGTTTACCACGTCCGGCATGAGGCCTAGGGAGGTCTTGTGGTTCAGCAGTATCCCCGTCACCCCGATGACCAAGAGGAGAACGGTGGAAAGAACGCCGACCCAGAGATGGCTGTAGAACGCGACTCGTGCCAGGCGCCGGTGACTAGTCTTCATGATCTATGTTCAGTCCTCTGATCTTCCGTTTCCTGCCGACCCCGCTTCGACCTTTGCATACGGAAGCGACGGCATTTGGACCTGCCAAAAGAGGGGCAATCGTCTACCGGGGCAACTCACACACCTGTGAGGTGGGAAACCTCATCTACCTTCCCGGGGTTGAGGTTTCGACCGACGATACTGGCAAGAACGATCCCGGGGGGGGGTGACCCAGGACTACCCGCGGCCGCGTCAACCTGGATCACCGAACCTCGTTTGATCAATCCGCCGGGGATGAACTGGGGGATGGCGCAAGTTAGGAACAAAGCCGAGGCCTACCGTCAGTCCTCGAGGGGCTCCATGTGTACCAGGACGTCCACCACGGACGGGACCTCTTTCACGATCCGACTTCGGACCCTACCTCCAAGATCGTGGGCTTCCCTCAAGGACAGGTCCGGATCGGCTTGGACGTGTAGAACCACCCGGTGTCGCCCACCCACCTGACGTGCCAGAATTTTCTCGGTCGCCCTCACACCGTCCACCCTGCTGGCCACGTCAGCGACTTCCTCTAGAAGCGTCTGTTCCGGTGCCCGATCCATGAGATCCTGGATTGCGGGACGAAGAAGGCGGATGCCGTTGAAAAGGATCACCGCCGACGCGAAGAGAGCAGCCGCATCATCGGCCAGCTCCCATCCTGGGCCACCAATGAGGGCCACGCTGATACCGACAAAGGCGGCAAGAGAGGTGATTGCGTCGGACCGGTGGTGCCAAGCATCGGCGCGAACCGCGAGGCTGTCCACCTCGTCTCCAACAGCGAAAACCTTCCGGAAGAGGGTCTCCTTTACAGCCACCACGAGAACGAGGACCCCCAGCGTGAATGGGGCCGGAGCATGATGGGGGGTAACAATCTCCCGGACGGCCTGTATGGCGATCCCAAACGCGGCTCCCATGAGGAGAAGAGAGATAACAGCAGCGGAGAGGCTCTCCGCCTTCCCATACCCAAAGGGATATTCCTCGTCAGGAGAGCGGGCCGCGACGTTGAGACCTCTCCAAAGGACGAGGGAGGAGAACACGTCCGTCGTGGATTCTACTCCGTCAGCGATGAGAGCGTAGGAGTGACCCAGGATCCCGGAAAGGATCTTTACCACCGCCAGAAAGGCGTTGGTGAGAAGGCCAGCTTGCGCTGATCGGATTCCTCGACTGGTTCGATCCACTGTTGACCCCGACGTGAGAACCTGGCGGGCGTAGGGAGCCGAACCTAGGCGGGATCCAGAACTTCGCAACCAGCCTCCCACTCGTTGGATCCCCAATGCCTAGATCCCCGTTTCGGTTCGTGCCTTAGCCGGCATGGATTGTTTTGGTGATCAGGTGGGGGAGGGAAGAGGAGATGCGGGGATGCAGTGCCAAGGACCTCGGTTCCCTCGCCAGCTCGAATTTGGGCCGATTGGTGTGTCGATTGGGCCGGTTATTGGGCCGGTAAATCCCGGCATGTTCCGGCATGGTTTGCCGG
>JBDHMC010000399.1:0-2942 GCA_039656355.1 Gemmatimonadota bacterium
TCCCTATGGAAAGGAATCCGGCAAAAAGAAAGACGGAAGGGCTGAGCTGGACTGATATGGTACCCTGGGCCTCGGGCGGGAGAATGGACCCGATGAAACCCAGGGTCCAGGAGGCCACAAAAAGGCTGGCGATCCCCCCCAGGACTGCCAGAAGGCATGACTCGAGGAGAAGCTGGGTCAGGAGTTGTGTCCGGCTCGCCCCCAGAGAGGCCCTCATGGCCATCTCCTGGGCCCGGTGGGCTCCCCGGGCCAGGAGGAGGTTCGCGATGTTTGCGCAGGCGATGAGGAGCACCACGCCCGTGATCAAGAGGAGGAGAAGCAGGGGCGTCTCTGCTTCCGTGTGAAGCTGACTCTGACCCTGGCGGCCGGGTTCTGCGATGATCTCCTTTGCCCGAAATCGCTCCATGGTCTGGTCGCTCATGCCGGTCTGGAGGGGTGCCTCGATCTCGTTGATGATTCCCTCGTAAAGCGTGTTTATCTCTGACCGAGCCTGTTCGAGGGAAACTTCAGGCTTCAGTCTGGCAAAAAGGTAGGCCCAATACCTCGTACGACGATCGAAACCGCTCCACCCCGGGTTCATGAGCTCCCGCATGGTGATGGGCACGAAGACGTCGGGTTGCGCGCCCAGCGTCGTCCCCTTGAACCCCGGGGGTGCCACACCAATCACTGTCATGGATTGGCCGTTGATTACGACGATTCCGTCGACCACCCCCGGATCGGACCCTAGGCGGGTCTCCCAATAGTCGTGGCTGAGGACCGCAATGAAGTGCCCGCCCAGGGTCTGGTCGTCGGCGGGTCCCATCAGGCGGCCTGCCGCGGGTTGGATGCCGAGTACCGAGAAGTAGGAGCCCGAAACCAACATGCCTTGGCCGTTTTCCGTTTGGCCCGCGTAGGCCAGGTTGGCGCTGAACGCGACATGTGCGGCGATGCCCGTGAAGCTGGTTTGGGTCTTTTCCAGGTCCCTGAACATCAGGTAGCTGAAGACGGCCTCACAATCTCCGGCGGTGTTGCAGGACTGGGACCCTGGTTTGGGTCCGGGAGCGGCCAGGTTGACCAGACGGTCGGGCTCGGGGACGGGAAGGGCCCGAAGGAGCATCTCGTCGAACAAGGAGAAGATGGCGGCGTTGGCCCCGATTCCGAGGGCAAGGGAAAGGATCGCTACGACCGAGACGAAAGGAGTTTTTGTGAGGGTTCGAAAAGCCGTCTTCAGTCCTATCATAGATTTCTCCGTTGAGCGGCCTGACGCCCCCGCCTCACATGTTTCGCTGGTTGATTTGACGCTTGGTCGCCGATGAAGGTTGGGCTGAGACCTTCCGGAATACAGACGAGGCCGGTCCCTGAAAGGGTTCATTGAGAAGAACAGCTTGTGGGGTGGGCTTCGTTTCACTAATTAGCAGGATCGCACCGGCGGACGCTGGGCTCGAGGCCCAGGCCCCCTCAGATCGGTTGAATCTTTCTCATGCCTCAAACTGCGGCCCTTCCCTTTACTCTGCGACGAAGCAGCGACGTATTCTCCGGCAGTGGTATGACAACCACGACGGAGACAGTCCATGGGCTCCTTCGCCTGACGGAGGATCACCTGGTGGTTCAGTGGCGTCTGGCCCGAAAGACGGATCATTTGGGTAGCGAGATGCGAAGTGAGGAGGAACTCGAAACGGTGCGGGAGGTCACCGTCCCTCTGAATGGCATCGCCGGAGCCTTCGTGCGGCGCCGGTGGTGGGAGTGGCGGGGCGGATCACGCCTGGAACTCACGGCATTGGACCTGAGGGTCTTCGAGGAGGTGGCAGGCCAGGCTGGGCTCAAGATGGCCCATCCGGCCCAGTTGGTTCTCAGGGTGAACCGAAGAGATCGGCTGGCAGCGGAAGAGTTCTCTGCTGACATCGCGCTGGCCCTAGCCGAGCTATCGCTCGAGGCAGGGCCCGAATCTCCGAGCCTTCCGGGTCCGGAGGAGGAGGCCTGACCGATGGTGGGGATTTTCTGGCGGGGAGGGGCCCGGTTTTGGATACTCTGGTCTAGTCCTGCCGTTTTCCTTCTGGCGGGACAGGCCTTCTTCTGGCTTCCTTCTGCCAGCGGACAGGTAGGGAGGACGGTGGGTTTTCATCTCGGCCAGGTTCGGTCCCACCAGATTTGGGCCGGCCCCATTTCCACGGAAACCGCCAATGGATTCAGTCTGGGGGTGAACGTGGACGTCCCAACCCCGGTCCCCTTCCTCTCTATCCGAGCCGAACTCGGCTATGTGGGGCGAAGCAGCGTGGTCTGGGACGAGGTCTTCGATCCTGAACGGTTGGCGGCTGCCAATGTCAGGAGCCACTACTTGAGCATCCCCATTCATGGGAAAGTGAGATTCGGACTGGGGCCCCTCTCGGCATTCCTCCTTGCCGGGCCCACACTCGACCAACTCCTGGAAACCCAATGCACTAAGTCTTTTTGCCAGGTATTGTCTGATGAACGACCCACCGTTCTCAGTGTGGGGATCGGATCCGGGGTCTCCATTGATTTTCGGGACCGGTTCCGAGGGGATCTCGAACTGAGGGTGACGGAAGGTTTGACGGATGCTTACGTGGCGAACTCTTCCGGCATCCGGTATCGAAGTCTGGAGTTATTGATACGAGCGTGTATCCCCTTCTGATGGATGCTGGATGGGGAATTATCAATATGTGACCGGTTTTAGAGCCGAAAGTGAATATGACGTTCAGGGTCGGCATAGTCTGACGGTCGGAATATGGACTCGAGACCGGGCGAGGGATCAGGGCCCGGACCGGAATATTCCAGAATACTGAAGAAAAGATTGAAAAAATGCGGATCAAGGTCTTCACCACCGGGGGCTCGCTGGACAAGGGATATTCAACTAAAGAGAGTGATTTCATTGTTCAGGGGCCTCAGATCGGAAATATCATGGGAGATGCCAATGTCAGCCTCGACTACGACATCGAGTCTCTTCT
>JBDHMC010000400.1:0-2938 GCA_039656355.1 Gemmatimonadota bacterium
TCGTTCCCAGGGGTGTAGCTCCGTCCGACACTCCCCGACTCCATGCCGGAACCCCGACGGCAATAGACTGGCGTCGGATCCGGGTCCCAATCAAACCCGAGGACAAGTCATGAAACCCAACGCTCGGCTCCTTTTCGCACTCACGCTGGCGGTATGCCTACTCCTTTCTCCCGGGTCGAAGGCGGAGGGTCAGGTCTTCGTGGGGGCCCATGGGTCCCTGATCGACGTCCGGGGAGCCACCTTCGGAATCGGTGCTCGCTTCGGTGCGGTCCTGAAACAATCCGGAGGCTTCACCATCGCGATGGAAGGGGTTGGTGAGTATCTGTTTCCACCCTGTGACGTTGTGGAATGCGACGCCATCAGCCTGCAGGGCAACTTCCTGTTCCGGCGTCAGGTGGTCAGTTACGCCGAAGCGTACGCTGGCGTCGGCATTGTATACCAAGATTTCAGCCTAGAGGACGAAGACCTGAAGTTCGACGGCAACGACATAGGATTCAACCTTCTTGTCGGTTCGCAAGCGGGCCGGCCAGGGGGGGTGCGACCTTTCTTGGAAGTTCGGATTACCTTCATGGACGAACTGGAAAACCAAGCCGGTGCATCTTTCGGGATCCGGGTTCCCTTGGGATCGTGA
Source organism: Gemmatimonadota bacterium (assembly GCA_039656355.1). Classification (GTDB taxonomy): domain Bacteria; phylum Gemmatimonadota; class Gemmatimonadetes; order Longimicrobiales; family Gaopeijiaceae; genus JABDNZ01. Next base: position 632 of record JBDHMC010000400.1, read on the forward strand.
GTGTCCGGATCGGGGGCCATCATTTTAGAGTCCGAACCTCAGGGGAAGGAATAATTCTGAAGCGTCACAGATAGGAAGAAACCGGGCTCCCCCAGGGTGGGGAGCCCGGTTTTCTAATCGTCGGGTACCTCAGCCACCGCCGAAGGTAAGGCCCCCGCCGAAGTCGAACTGGATCGGTCCGATGGGTCCGACGGAACCCGCATAACACCCTCCGGGACCGCACCAGAGGCTTCCACCGCCGTTGAGCATGTTGTTAAGGAGGATTCTCGCCTGCAGCCGCAAACCCATCCCCCCTGAGCCTATGGGGATTTTCACACCCCCCCCGAACATTCCTGCGAAGCCATACTCAGACTCATTGCCCTGGCCGCTGCTCCCGGGATCGAACATGGACATGCCCAAGGTCCCCACCGCAAAGGGTCTGGGTCCCGAAGCAGACCGACCGATCACCTCGTAGGTGCCACCGGCCTGGAAATACCAGACGTTGATGTCGAACAGGTCCTGCGTTGGCTCCCCGAATTCCTTCAACCCGAGTTTTGTGGGCTGGTAATCCACAATCACGGCGACCGTCGCATCTCGCCTCACCCGGAAGTCCAGTTGGCCGCCATAGAACGGGGCGTTATCCAGCTTCAGGTCACCTTCTTGAATGGACAAGGAGCCACCCAACCTGTAACCCGAATAGGGTGTGAAGCTGATTTTCTGGCCAGCAGAGGGGGTTGGTAGGCCGAAAAGGACGGCCGCCATGGCGAGAGCCGCCAGTCGGTTCACATGCTTGAGAGTGCTCAAATTCATCTCCTAGGAAAGGCGGAAAACATCGCCGGAGGTTCCAACAAGTCTAACCCACGGCAGAGCCTGAGTCACGAACGAATCCTGGTCGTCAACTCGATCTGCTTACCTTCCCTGAGCACCCGAACCGTGACCGTTTCTCCGGCACCCATTCCTGCTACCGAATGAAGGATGGGCTCCAGTCCCTCCAGGTTGGTACCGACAGGAATGCCGTTTACCTCCACTATGATATCCCCACCGATCAGCATCTCCTCACTGGCAATCACCGCCGGGATTGTGCTGGGCCGGAGCCCCAAGGATTCGGCCATGGACCCGATTGCGATGCTACCCACCAGGATCCCTCCCCCCGGTGGAGGAACGTTAAGGAGAGCTGCAAGAGCTCCAACCACCGGAGTACCGTCCATGCCGGTCCAGACCGACTCACCTGGTTCCAGAACCTGTCGAGCGCTATTGGCGGCCACCGCGAAACCCAACCCCATGGATCCACCGGAAACTGTGAGAATATGGCTGACGATCCCCACCACTTCGCCCCGCATGTTGAACATGGGTCCCCCGGAGTTTCCCGGGTTGATGGCCGCGTCGGTCTGAAGAAATTCCACAGTGGACATACCGAAGAAGAGGCCCCTCACGGTTCTCCGCGCACTAAGGTAGCCTACCGTGAGTGTGTGGCCTTCGCCCAGGGGAGCTCCCACTACGAACACTTGTTCGCCCACGGCGATCTCATCCGAGTTCCCTACCACGGCGGGGGAAGCCGAAACCGGTTCTGCGAGTCGGAGAAGCGCCACGTCATGAGTAGGCCGGGAGGCCACCACGGTAGCACTGATTTCCTCACCAGAGGGGAACTCTACGAGAACCCGGTTTGCAGCCTGGACCACGTGGGCAGCCGTGAGGATTTCTGTGGGGGAAATTAGGACACCCGATCCAGTCCCGGGAACGCTTACTGGCGCCGCGGTGGTGAGGAAAGGGTATTCGGTTTGGGTGGTGTGGACCACGACGACGGCTCCACGAACCCGTGGGAAAACCTCGCTGACGGATTGCCCGAAAGCTGGCACGGACATCGTCGATCCCAGTGTGACGATGGCCATCAGAGAAATGACTTTTCGCATTTGGGGCCCTGCTCGAAGTTGGAACCATGGATCAATAAATAGGCACTCGCGACTCATACCCGGCGGCCCTGAAACGGTTCTTCTTCAGCGGAGTGATCCCAGATAGGACACGCCGCCGTTCAGGTTGAGTTGGCCTTCAGTTGAAGAAGGGCCACTGGCCAGGGGTGAAAGAAGGACCAGATGGATCACTGGAGCTTTCATGGGGCAAGAACCTCTCTCTCCGCTCGTGGACAGCTCCCCGAAACCGCCACCCTACCATGGAGTTTGGAGAGAGGGGACTCCGGTTGTCCAACCTTGGCGGAGCCCCCCCCATATCCTATCCTCGGGGTATCGAGAACACCATCGGCTTTCCCCTGAAGGAGTCCTCCATGCGTTCCCCGCATCGCCCGTGGTCCTCCCGCACCCCGGTTGCAGCTAT
>JBDHMC010000401.1:0-2932 GCA_039656355.1 Gemmatimonadota bacterium
CCCATCCAGGATGATGGACCCATGCTGGAGGATAGTATCCCCAATCCGCACTTGGGCACTTCCGATGAGCTTTCGCCCCAATGCCGTCACTTCTCCCTCAGCGGGCTGCCGAAAACAGGGCCCGGCATCTGGAGGCAAGCTCCGCCCCGCGGCCTCGGCCAGCTGAACGCCAGCGCCGAGTTTCTCAAGCCCCGATAGGAGGCCCTGGTTGATTAAGCGATAGGCCTTCTTGAGGCCTCCGAAGACCCCAACGGGGGAGACCACGGAGTAGGTGAGCTCCTGATGGTGGAGGACGGCTCTGCCCCCCGTGGGCCGCCGGACAAAGCCGATCCTCTCTTCCCTGGCTCTTTCCTCGGAGTAGAGTCCTTTGGCAGGCTCATTCCGGCCGAACGAAACGGTAGGGAGATCCCATTGATACAGGCGGAGCACTCCTGCCCCAGCCTGAAGAGACACGGCCAATCCGTGGTCCCGGGCCATGTTGATTGCGCCAGGAAGGGGAGCGTCCTTCACCACCCGCCACCGAAGGGAATCCGCGGCCGATACGACGGAGGGAGACGGGTCACCCCATCTCCCTCCTCCTGATTTGGGAACCCTTTCCTCAGAACTCGTAGCTGTCTCCCGGTTGGAGAATCTCAACGGCGGCCCTGAGGCCCACCATTCCCCGGAAAACCTCGGGATCCTGGGTAATCATGTCGAATGTGTTGTAGTGGATGGGTATAACCACCCCGGGTTCGATGAAACCTACCGCTCTCGCGGCGTCCACTGGCCCCATGGTGAAATTGTCCCCGATGGGGAGGAGGGCCACATCAACGGTCCCTCTCAGGAGGGTCATATCCGTAAGGAGGGCCGTGTCACCCGCATGGTAGAGGGTTTTCCCACCCAACTCCAACCAGAACCCCCCGGGAACGGTGGTGAATGCCCCTTGGTCGTCTCCGGCAACCTGCCCTCCGTGGAGGGCAGGAGTCATCTTCACGTACCCGAAGGGGAAGTTGTATCCGCCCCCGATATGAAGCGGATGAGCGTTCTCAACTCCCTTGCTTTGGGCGAAGCTCACGATCTCGAAGGTGGAGACCAGCGTGGCTCCGGTCCGTTTGGCCAGGGGGATGGCGTCGGCAAAGTGATCAAAATGGCCATGGGTGCAGAGAATGAAGTCCACCCCCTCGATCTCGTCGGCCTTCACGTCACTGACAGGGTTTTCGTCGAACCACGGATCGATAATGATCTTGGTTCCGTCGTCGGTGACGAGTGTGAAGGTGGAGTGGCCGTGGTAGTGAAGTTTGGCCATGGGTGCCTCCTTCTCTGTTGAGTCCTCTACTCTTCCGAATACGCCTCCACTGGGGGACAGGCGCATACCAGGTTTCGGTCCCCATAGGCGTTGTTCACCCTTCGGACCGGCGGCCAGAATTTACTTTCTTTCGTCCAGGAGGCCGGGAATACTGCCCGTTCCCTTGAATACGGGTGCTCCCACTGATCCACGGCCATCATGCCGGAGGTGTGAGGGGCATTCTTGAGCAGGTTGTCCTCAGGGTCGGCTAGCCCCTTCTCAACTTCTTCGATTTCGGCCCGGATTAAGGTCATGGCCGCGCAGAACCGGTCCAGCTCGTACTTGGACTCACTCTCCGTGGGTTCCACCATGAGGGTACCGTGAACGGGGAAGGATTGGGTCGGGGCATGAAACCCGTAATCCATGAGACGCTTAGCCACGTCTTCGTCCGTTACCCCAGACTCCTTCCTCACAGGCCTGAGGTCCAGGATGAACTCATGGGCCACCCGACCCTTCTCCCCGTGATAAAGGATGGGGAAGTGCTCTTCAAGCTTGCTCCCCAGATAGTTGGCGTTGAGAATCGCCCCCTCGCTGGCTTGCCGTAGCCCGTCTGGACCAAGCAGGCGGATATACACCCAGGAAATGGGCAGAATGCTTGCGCTTCCCCATTGAGCTGCGCTTACAGGCCCTGGCCCCTTTTCCCCTCCCACCTTCACAACCGGGTGTTTAGGAAGGTAGGGTGCCAGAGTGTCGTTACAGCTGATGGGGCCCATGCCGGGGCCCCCTCCGCCATGGGGGATAGCAAAGGTTTTATGGAGATTGAAGTGGCAGACATCAGCCCCATAGTCTCCGGGCCGTGCCAATCCCACCTGGGCATTCATGTTCGCCCCATCCAGATACACCATGCCACCATTCTCATGAATGATGTCACAGACCTCCCTGATCCGTGACTCGAAGACGCCGTGAGTCGAAGGATAGGTGACCATGATGGCGGCAAGGCTCTCGGCGTGCTCTTCGGCTTTCGCCCTGAGATCGTCTACATCGATGTTACCCAACTCGTCGGTCATGACCACCACGACCTTCATCCCGGCCATGACCGCACTGGCTGGGTTGGTACCGTGGGCTGAAGCAGGAACCAGGCATACATCCCGGTGCCCGTTGCCGTTATCCAGGTGGTAGGCACGGATTACCAAGAGGCCCGTATACTCTCCGTTGGCTCCGGAGTTGGGCATCATGGACGTGTCCGTGAAGCCGGTAATCTCCTCCAGCCAGGCCTCCAGGTCCTGGATGATCCTCTTATATCCCTTCGCCTGATCGGCGGGCGCAAAGGGGTGAAGGTTCGCGAACTCCGACCATGTGATGGGCACCATCTCCGTGGTGGCGTTCAGCTTCATGGTGCACGATCCCAAGGAGATCATGCTGGTGTTCAGGGAAAGATCCCGGGCCTCCAGTTTGTGAATATACCGGAGCATCTCGGTCTCGGAATGGTATCGGTTGAACACCGGGTGGGTGAGGTAGTCCGAGGTCCGAACGAAAGTGCCTGGGAACTCGACGCGGACGCCCTCTTCAGCCAATGCTTCTGCCGAGACATCACCTTCCGCCCCAAAGACCGAGAAGAGGTCATTCACGTCTCCAGGGAGAACCCCCTCGTCCAGTGAGATCCCGATG
>JBDHMC010000402.1:0-2927 GCA_039656355.1 Gemmatimonadota bacterium
GCACGGAGACCCGCCGGTTCGCAGAGTCGTCCAACGTCCTCTCCAACCACTGGGTGGCGGCGGTAAAGGCGGGGTCCTGGGCCAAGGTGATGACATGTCGGGAGAGAGCACAAATTCGCTCGGCCCGCATGGGGTTTCGCTTGTATGGCATGGAGGATGATCCGATCTGTTCCTTCTCGAAGGGCTCCTCCACTTCCCTGAGGTGAGCCAGAAGCCGAAGATCGTTCCCCATCTTCGAGGCGGATGCGCCGATGCCCGCGAGGGTGGCCAGGAAGGCTTGATCCACCTTCCTCGTGGCAGTTTGGCCCGTCACCCCAAACGATCGGGGGAATCCCATCTTTTCGGCGACCAGGGCCTCCAGTCTCTCCACCTTGGCGTGGTCCCCTTCCATGAGGGAGAGGAAGGAGGCCTGGGTCCCGGTGGTGCCCCGGATTCCCCGGAAACGGAGCGTCTCCAGGCGAAACTCGATCTCCTCCAGATCCAGGAGAAGATCCTGGATCCACAAGGTGGCGCGCTTGCCGACGGTGGTGGGCTGGGCCGGCTGGAAATGGGTAAAGCCCAGGGTGGCTAGCTCTCGGTGCTCCTTTGCGAAGGCTGCCAGAGCCTGGACGCAGCGGACAATCCTGGTTCGAAGAACGAGGATGGCCTCCCGGTGCTGGATCAGATCAGTGTTGTCCCCGATGAAGGCACTGGCGGCTCCCAGGTGAATGATTCCCCTGGCCGAGGGTGCGACATCGCCGAAGAGATGAACATGCGCCATGACGTCATGGCGAAAACGACGCTCGTATTCCGCTGCCTTCTCGAAGTCGAACCTCTCCAGACCCGCCTTCATCTCCTGGATCGCTTCGTCCGTGATCGGGAGCCCGAGCTCCTTCTCCGCTTCGGCCAGCGCTACCCATAACCGGCGCCAGGTGCCGAACCGATGTTGAGGGGAGAATATCTTCAGCATCTCTTCTGACGCGTAGCGGTCCGCCAGCGGATGGACGTAGCGGTCAGGACCGTCTTTGTCGCTCACAGTGAGGTTCCTTTGTCTTGCTGAAGGAGGTTCCCCTGGGCGGCGGGATATCCGTTCAACCTATGAACCTGAAATAGTTCGTCATCATGCCGCCGTTTCGGATCCACCGGATTATCACCTGAGAACCGGCGCGGAGCTCGCGGATCGCTTGCGCGGCGTCCTCAGCCGTCAGTATGCGTTGGTTGTCGATCTGGACGATGACGTCCCCCCTGCGAAACCCCATCCTTCGCTGGAGGTCCTGAGAGATTCCCGAGATCAGGGCTCCAAACTCTACTCCCAGCCCCTGTTCCGCATCGATCTCGGGGGTCACCGTGATCACCTCGAGGTCTTCCAGGATCTCGACCCTCTCCGCCCTGGTGGTGGGCAGGGTTTCGGTGGCGAATCGAAACGTGCGCCGACGGCCCTCAACCTCCACTTCCACCTCTTCCCCCGCCATCAGATCGAGGAGTACAGCCTCCAGATCCAGGGGTGTGCTCAGGGCCCTCCCGTTGGCCCGGATCAATCTGTCTCCTTCTGACAGTCCGGCAGTTGCGGCCGGCGACCCGGGGAAAACCGCGGACACCTGGACCCCTCGGGTCCTGCCCCAGACGTCGGCTTCCACGGCCTCCACTTCCACCCCGGTCCAGGCGCGCCGAATCTCGCCGAAACTGATGAGGTCTTCGGCCACCCGAAGGGCACGGTCAATGGGGATGGCAAATCCCAACCCCTCGCTCCCGCCGCTCCGGGAGAATATGGAAGTGTTCACCCCGATGACCTCACCTAGCGCATTCACCAGGGGTCCGCCGGAGTTGCCCGGGTTGATGGAGGCATCGGTCTGGATCATTCCCAAATAGAATCCCTGATCCTGGTTTGACGGAATGATGTGTCGGTCTACGGCGCTCACCACTCCGGCGGTGACGGTGGGCTCAGGATTGGACATCAGATAGGCAAAGGGGTTCCCAATGGCCACGGCCCATTCACCGATGAGGAGGCCCTCGGTGGTTCCTAGGGGGGCCATTGGCAAACGGTCTCCTTCAACCCTGAGAACGGCTATGTCCGTTGTACCGTCAGACCCAACCAGTTCTGCTTCAAAATCCCTTCCATCGGGGAGGGTCACTCGGATCTCCTGGGCTCCACGAATCACATGGTCGTTGGTAAGGATGTAGCCGCCTTCGTGGAATATGATTCCGGACCCGTAGGTGGTTGAGCGCCGTGATGTGGAGGGGCCGAAAAAAAAGTCGTCCCAAGGAGTCCTTGCCCTGGCCTGTCGTTCCCGAAGGACGTTCACGCTCACCACCGCCGGCGCCACACGCTCCGCAGCCCTCACTATGGCCGTACTTCGGCTGGCTTCAACGGACTGCCTGGCATTCGCTGGTGGATCTTGGTCGCCCCCTAACTCGGGCAGCGGTGCAGGAACGTCCACTGGAATGGTGGCCGGTGAGTCGAACTCTGCCTCTTGGGCGAATGCCCCGTCGGGCGCACCAACCTCCCGATTGACCTCGCAGGCGGCCAGGGCCAAAAGGACCGCGGGGATCGCGAGAGCGGAGGAAAGGAAGCTCATACGTCCTCCTAGAGCTCCTGCCCGAGAGTCTTCCAATCCTCCAAGAAAGCGTCAACGCCCTTGTCGGTAAGTGGGTGTTTCGCGAGCTGCCAAAGAACTTTGGGAGGGATGGTAGCGCAGTCCGCCCCGATAAGGGCCGATTCCACTACATGTTGGGGATGCCGGATGGAGGCGACGAGAATCTCCGTGTCCATCCCGTAGTTGTCATAAATCTGTCGGATCTGGGAAATGAGCCCCATCCCTTCGGCGGAGATGTCATCCAGACGCCCTACGAATGGCGAGATGAAGCTAGCTCCGGCCTTCGCTGCAAGAAGGGCCTGAAGAGGAGAGAAACAGAGCGTAACGTTGACTCCGATATCCTCGCTTCTGAAT
>JBDHMC010000403.1:0-2926 GCA_039656355.1 Gemmatimonadota bacterium
GGCCACGGCGTAACTCACGATTCCATAGAGGCCTATGGAGGCCAGGACCAAGGCGACAATGGCAAAGAGGGAAGAGAGAAGGGTGCCCATTCTGGCCGGGAAGAGCATGATGCCAAAATGTTCATCCATGGTCTTCATCTCCACCACCATCATTTCCGGGTCCATCTCACGTAGGATCCGAAACCCTTCTTGAAGAGCCTCGTCGGGCTGGCCCCGGGTCTTGATGACGGCCGTCAAGAAGGAAGCGTAGGATTGGCTGTAGGCACGGTAGATGAAGGGCCGAGGGGCTTCCCCCAGGGTCCTCACCTTCGTAGTCCTGGAAACACCTACCACCACCAGCTCCTCCCCGCTTTCCCGCCTGACCACCTTCCCCACCGCGTCCTCATTGGGCCAGAAGCGCTGGGCCATGACCTCATTGATGATGACAACCCTGGTACCGTCTTCTACATCCGTCCCTTCGAAGTTCCTTCCCCGAAGGATCGGGACTCCGGCAGCTTCGAAGAACTCTGGGCCAACGATGGCCTGGTCAATACTCCAGGACGGTTGTCCCGGAGGCGGCTCCATCCCATCCACATTGATGTCGAGTGTCTGGGTGCTCGTTGTGTTCATATGGATGTTGCTGATTACTCCTGCCGCAGTTACGGCTTGTGCCTGCTCCAAGCGCTCCAGGTAACTTCGGAGGAAGATTCGACCCTCCTCTTCGTTGTACCGCTCCGCCGAGACCACGAACGTCAGGAGCGCTGTGGGTTCGGTGCCAAAACCCGGGTCCTGGGACTCGAAGGACTGGAAACTGCGGTAGAAGAGTCCGGCGCTGACGAGGAGCACCAGGGATGCGGCCACCTGTCCGGAAACAAGAACGTTCCTGAGTGTAAACCTTCTGGGCTTCCCACCCCCCGTGCTCTCGTCTTTCAGCGTCGGAGCCACATCGGGGTTGGTAGATTGAAGGGCCGGGGCCAAGCCAAAGAGAAAGCCCGTGGCGGCGGTGACGACCATCCCGAAGATGAACGCCTTCCCCGTCATGGCGAGGTCCAGATGTAGACCTCCAGGTAGCGGGAGGTCCATGCTCACCAGGAGCTTGAGAAGCCATACCGATACCCCCATCCCCAGAATGCCGCCTAAGGCAGCAAGGAGGGTGGTTTCGGTGAGGAGTTGGCGAACCAAGGTCCCGCGGCGGGCTCCCAGGGCCAACCGCATCGCGATTTCCTTCCTCCGGTCGGTACCGCGTGCCAGAAGAAAGGAGGCCAGGTTGGCGCAGGCGATCAAAAGAACGACACCAACCAAGACCAGGGCCAACATCGCTGAAGAAACAAGGATCTTGTCGAAGGCAGGGTTCATGACCACGTCCTCCGAGGGCATGGCCAAAAGGTCCCGCGTTTCGTCCCAAGTCTCGGGATACGTCTCCCTGAGGCTCGCAGCGACCCCGGCCAGGACAACCTGGGCTCCCTCCACGGTCACACCGGGTCGAAGCCTGCCTTTGACGAAATAGGATTGGTTGTCGCGGCTGGTGAGGGGGTTGCTGGTCCCCTGCTGGATCTGCTGCACCATGCTGATCGGAACCATGAAGTCTACCGGAATGCCCGTGATCATTCCCGTGTATCCCTCTGGAGCCACTCCCACCACGGTGTAGCCGTGACCATTGAGCCGGATCGTCTGGCCCACGATCCCCGGATCCCCACCGTGGTCACGTTGCCAGTAGCCGTGGCCAAGCATCACTACGTAGTGGGCTCCATGGGAAATGTCATCTTCCGGGAGAAGGGTCCGCCCAACCGCTGCGTTCATTCCGAGAAGGGGGAAGTATGTCCCGCTCACCAACTCCCCCAGGACGCTCCCCACCCGATCCCCCTGATCCACTTGGCCGAAGGTGTACCCGGCCAAACCGATCTCTTGGAAGATCTCTGCTGTCGCCTCTCTGACATCCAGGTAATCGGGGTAGGAGAGAGGGCTGTATGGGAAGATCTCCTGGGTGAGATAGACTTCCACCAGCTCTTCGGCATTCTGGTATGGCAGCTCCCCAAAGAGGATGTCTTCCACCAGGGCGAAAACCGCAGTGTTCGTGCCGATCCCCACTCCCAGGGAGAGGAGTGCTACGGCCGTGAACCCAGGGCTTCGGAGCATCTTCCTGAAGGCGTAACGGATGTCTTTCGAGAGGGTGTCCATGGTTTCTCAGTATAGTAAAGAGGACCCTGGTGCCGGGTCTTCCTCACGGTGTCAGGTCTTTTTTTTGCTCGATGCGATCAGAGACCTTGCCGACCTCCTCTCATGACGAGTTATTGCGGGGTGACTGTTTCAGCTGACGCAAAATGAAAAGGGGGGGAGGATGGACCTGATCGTTTACCTGGCCGGGGAGATCCATAGCGATTGGAGGAATCAGATTGTCCGTGGAGCCGAGGAGGCAGGTCTCCCGGTGGAGTTCCTGGCTCCTGTCACCGATCACCCGGCTTCGGACGAAGTGGGGGTGGCGATTCTGGGAGTCGAGGAGAAGGATTTTTGGAAAGACCATAAAGGAGCCCAGATCAACGCCATCCGTACCAGGACGGCAATCGAACGCAGCGACGTGGTCGTGGTGAAGTTCGGCGAGAAGTACCGGCAGTGGAACGCGGCCTTCGATGCGGGCTATGCTGCCGCCCTTGGCAAGCAGCTCATCGTGATCCACCCGCCGGAGTTTAACCATGCGCTAAAAGAACTGGATGGGGCGGCCCAGGCGGTGGCCGAGACTCCTGAACAGGTGGTGAAGATCCTCGAATATGTGGCGGTGAAGGAATAGGGAGAAGGAAGTGGAAGGCGGCGGACTACTTACGCATGGGCTGCAACTTCATATAGGTGAGGGATCTCCACAGCCATTCGAAGGGCCCGAACCGGAACCGGGCGAGCCACCAAGGTGACCAAAGGAGCTGAACGGCCCAAACGGCGAAGACGATACCAATCT
>JBDHMC010000404.1:0-2923 GCA_039656355.1 Gemmatimonadota bacterium
CTGGGTCTCGATGAGCTTTTCAAAGGAACGAAGCTGGACGTCCAGCAGATTAGGCATCGGCATGACCGGCTTGAGCTTCCCGAAGCTCAATACCGACCGACCATCGCTCCGAATATCCAACGGGACTTCCCCCTTTTTACCGGGCCACGCAGTTGATGGGGCCCGAGAACATGGAACAAAGACGAACGACCAAGCGCAAATATCCCCGCCGCGACTTTGGTCATGGCACCTGTACGCTCAAAGGAACGCACAGGCCCCAAGCCCGGGGTGAATCAAATCAACCCTCCCGGCAGCGGGGACCTGCGCCTACGGCCTTTCTTTTTCAACTTCCAGGGGCCAACCGGGCACCTGGAACAGGCGTGTAGACCCCCCCGCCCCCCGGGGGGCCCGGAGTATCCTCCGGACCCTACCGGGAAGGGGCAGGAGTACCTACTTCAGAGCTACGGCGGCGCCGACGTCTTCCAGCTTCGCCTTGACCTGCTCTGCCTCTTCCTTGGAGACAGCTTCCTTCACTACACCAGGAGCATTGTCCACCAGCTCCTTGGCTTCCTTCAGGCCCAGGCTGGTGACCTCACGGACCACCTTGATGACCTGGATCTTCTTATCGCCGATACCCTCCAGGACGACGTCGAACTCGACCTGTTCCTCCACAACCTCAGCAGCGGCGCCAGGCATGGCGGCCATGGGGGCGGCGGCCAACGCGGTGACGTTGAACTTCTCCTTGAAAGCATCGACAAACTCAGACAGCTCAAGGACGGTCATGCCGCCGATGGTCTCGAGAAGCTCTTCGTGGTTCACAGCCATGATACAGAATCTCCTTAACTCTCCCGGTCAATGCCGGCACTCTTAGGACAGAAAAAGCCGTTTCGATGGTTCCTGCGGAGGCGAAGCCCACAGGCTCCCCTCTCTTCGGCCCTCAAGGGCCAGGACGCCGGTCAGGCGCCCTCGCCCTCCTGCTTATCGCGGAGGGCCTCCAGAAGGCCAGACATCTCCTGCATCTTGGCCTCCAGGGCACCGACTAGGGACGCCATGGGCGCCTCGAAGGCAGCCGCCAGCATGGAAAGGAGCACTTCCCTGGAAGGCAGCTTGGCCAGGCGGTCAATTTGGGACGGGTCGAGAAGGGAATTCTCTAGAACCGCCACCTTGAAGACGGGCCGGTCATCATGGGTCTTGGCGAAGTCGGCCACGGTCTTCGCGGCTTCCACAGGCCCGGAGAGTCCAAGGACGATCCCCGTTGGTCCGTTGAGCCACTCAGAAATATCCGGGAACTCGGAATCTTTCAGGGCCAAACGGACCAGGCGGTTTTTCACCACCAGATACTCGGCCCCACTCTTCCGAAGCTCTTCCCTGAGAACGGTCATGGATTTCACGTCCAGACCGGTGAAGTCTGTGAGGAAGATGGCCGGAGAATCTTTTAGACTCTCCCGGAATTCCTCGACGAAGCCCTCTTTTTCCGTGCGTTTCATCAGGCGCTCCGCCGGTAGAGGTTGGGATCGATAGCGACACCTGGCCCCATGGTGCTGGAAATGCTCACACCCTTGAGGTACGTCCCCTTGGCGGAGGACGGCCGGGCCCGAATGATGGAGTCCATGAAGGCCTCCAGATTCTCGGACAGCTTCTCGATGTCGAAGGAGACCTTCCCGATGGGGGCGTGTACGTTCCCCGTCCGGTCGACCCGGTACTCGATCTTACCGGCCTTGATCTCCTTCACCGCATTCCCGACGTCGAAGGTCACAGTGCCGGATTTGGGGGTCGGCATGAGACCCCGGGGACCGAGGATTCGGCCCAGGGGTCCGACCTTCCCCATGAGGTCCGGAGTGGCCACTGCCACATCGAACTCCAGCCAGCCCTCTTTGATCTTGTCCAGGTAGTCCACTCCCACATAGTCGGCCCCGGCCTCCTGGGCTTCCTTTTCCTTTTCGCCCTGGGTGATAACCAGAACCCGAACATCCTTCCCCGTTCCATGGGGAAGGGCGACGGTGCCCCGGACCACCTGGTCGGCCTGCCGGGGATCAACCCCGAGGCGGGCCGCAACTTCGACGGTCTCGTCGAACTTTGCGAAGGAGAGGTCCTTTACGACCTGAATCGCGTCCTGTGGGGGAAGCTTGTCGCCGGTGGACAGCTTAGACTTTGCGTCTGAGTAACGCTTTCCGCGTTTTGGCATTGGTCACGAGCCGGCTTGTCTCGCCCTCCCACCCCTGGCGGCTCACAGCGGGTGGTTCATCGGGCTTTTCGAATCACGGGGCACGGGCCCCAAATTGCTTCTTGGTTTTCCTGCGGGCTTGAGGAGTGCCCTATCCCTCTACCTCGATGCCCATGCTTCGGGCTGTTCCCGCCAGCATCTTGATAGCGGAATCCATATTGGTCGTGTTGAAATCAGGCATCTTCACCTCGGCGATCTCTTCCAACTGGGCCCGGGTGACCTTCCCCACCTTCTCGGTGTTGGGTTCGCCCGAAGCCTTTTCCAGCCCTGCGGCCTTCTTGATAAGGAAGGAGGCCGGAGGCGTCTTGGTGATGAAGGAGAAGCTCCGGTCTCCGTAGACCGTGATCTCCACGGGGGTGATTACCCCCTGCGATGCCTGTGTCTTGGAGTTGAACTGCTTACAGAACTCCATGATGTTCACGCCGTGCTGACCCAAAGCGGGTCCAACCGGCGGAGCCGGGTTCGCCTGTCCGCCCGGCACGTGAAGCTTGATGAATCCGATGACCTTTTTCGCCATTCTATGTCGCCGTTCCCGGCCCTCAGTATCCCTTCAGCTGGGTGAAATCGAGTTCTACGGAAGTCGGCCTTCCGAAGAGTGAGACCTCGATCTTCACTTTCCCCTTGTCCCGGAAGACTTCCTGAATCGTACCGGAGAAGTCGGTAAAGGGACCGGAGATGATCTCCACAACCTGATTGACATGGAAGGGGATCTCCTCGAGG
>JBDHMC010000405.1:0-2921 GCA_039656355.1 Gemmatimonadota bacterium
TGGAGGTTCCCGCCGCTGGTATGCCTCCCATGCCAATGACAGTTTCAGGATCTGGAACCGTCCGACTACAGGGAGGCTGAGATTCTGCCCTGGACCAGACATCATTCGCCTGAACACTAGGAGGGATTGTGGAAGAGTCTACGCCTTCATCTTTACCGTCCCTACCGAAACGACTAATCCAGGTCTTCTTTTCGCCAAGTGAGGTTTTCACCGCCTTACGGGAGAAGCCCGTTTGGTTCGGGGCCTTGGCGGTTGCCGGTGTCCTTGCGGTTATTTCGGTAATTCTAATTCCCACGGAGTTATGGACCCAGCTCGCCCGGGACCAGCTTATCCAGCAGGGTCAGGCGGTTCCACCGGGCTTCGAATCGTCCGGGGCCATCATACGCGTTTTCGCGGTTTTGGGTGGGGGCATTTCGTTTTTCATAATGGCCTTTATCCTTGCCGGGATCGTGAAACTATACTTCTCCTTCCTTCTCGGGGATGAGGGCAGCTACCGTCAGTACCTTGCAGTGGTGTCTCACGCTTTCATCATTTCGGCCGTGGGGGCTCTTCTGCTGGTGCCCCTCAGGATTTCGCAAGGAGATCCTGCCGTAACCTTGAGTCTGGGGACCTTCGCGCTCGCCTTCATGGATGAGGGTTATCAACTGCGGGTCTTGAAGATGGTGGATCTTTTCTCCCTCTGGTCCTATGCCATCATGGCCATTGGGGTCACAAAAATCGCTCCGAAGCGCAGCTTTGGCTCCGCCCTGGCTTTCTTTTTCGGCGTGGCGGTAGTGTTCGCGTTGATCTTCGGGATTTTCGGGGGCTAGCGAGGGAGGACCATCAGGGAAGGGTCGTGATGATGGGCTGACGCCCGGGCCGGCTTGCTGGCCCGGGCGCTCTTCTTCCATGCCCCTGGTGGCGAAATGCGGCGCCGGAGCCCCATTCTTCTGGCTATGGTACGGACGATCCTTCTCCTGCTGACCGGGGGCGCTGCCCTCTTCCACCTCTTCTCGGCCGGAGTGTCCCCATTTACGGCCCTGGTCCAACGGCCAATTCATTTCGCGTTCATGGCGACCCTTGGATTCATGGGGGTGGGGGCGATGAAGAAGGCGTCGGAAAGACGCCAGCTTTCCGACGCGGACGCCCTGGATCTCTCCTCCGCATCCGACATGCGGGCGAAATGGTGGAGAGGCCTCCTCACCGGCTTCCTCATCGCCGCCGTCTTGGCCAGCTCTCTCTATCTGGTTTCAGAAAACGAAGCGTTGGTGCGAAGGGCTGGAAGTCCCACAGGGATGGACCTTGTGGGCGGACTTTTGGCCCTCCTTGTGGTTCTCGAACTGGCCCGGAGGACGACCGGATGGGGGCTGGTGGTGGTGGCTGTTCTGGCTCTCATCTATGCGGTGACCGGTCCCTATCTCCCGGGATTCCTGGCCCACCGCGGGTACGGCTTCACCCGTCTCATGGAGCACCTATACCTCTCTACTGAGGGGATATGGGGAGTGCCTTTGGGAGTTTCTGCGGACTTCGTTTACCTTTTCGTTCTTTTCGGCGCGCTTTTGGATATGGCCGGGGGTGGAGCCCTCCTCATCGGGTTGGCGGATCGAGCGACCGGAAGGACTCGGGGTGGCCCCGCCAAGACGGCAGCCTTGGCCAGTGCTCTCATGGGGTCCCTCTCGGGGAGCGCGGTGGCGAACGTAGTTACCACCGGGACGTTCACGATTCCCCTCATGCGCCGGTCCGGGTTCAGGCCCTTCTTCGCCGGCGCCATAGAGGCAGCAGCCAGTACGGGCGGGCAACTCATGCCTCCGGTCATGGGGGCCGGGGCCTTTATCATGGCCACCTGGACCAACATCCCATACCCTCAGGTGGCTGTGGCTGCCATTGTTCCTGCCCTTCTTTACTATGTGGCTCTCCTCATGGCCATCCACTTCCGTGCCGGGCGCATGGGGCTGGAGGGTGGTCGAACCCAGGTCAGGGAACCCGTTCTCTCCCGTCTCCATCTCTTGCTCCCTCTTGGTTTCGTGGTGCTCTTTCTGGCCATGGGCAGGTCTCCCATGAGGGCCGCCTTCTGGGGGGTGGTCTCCGCCCTGGTCGTTTCCTTCCTCACACGGGAGACTCGCCCAAGCCCGGGTCGTATTGAGAAGGCGCTTCTGGCTGCTGGAGCTGGAGCGGTTCAGGTTGCCGCCGCCTGCGCAGCCGCTGGGGTTGTTGTTGGTGTGGCGTCCCTCACTGGAATAGGGCTCCGAATGTCGGAGCTCATCATCACCCTCTCCCAGGGGAACCTCTTCCTGGCTCTTCTGCTCACGGCCGTGGGCTCCATCGTTCTGGGTATGGGGCTTCCCACCACGGCGGCCTACGTGGTCCTGGCGGCCTTGGGTGCGCCGGCTCTGATCCAGTTGGGAGTTCCGGTCCTTGCAGCCCACCTCTTCATCTTCTACTTCGGGTGCATCTCCAACGTCACACCCCCGGTGTCCCTGGCGGCTTATGCCGCATCAGGAATCGCCGGCTCCCCCCCGTTGAGGACGGCCTGGACCGCCATGGTCCTGGCATCAGGCGGGTTCATCGTGCCCTTCATGTTCGTGTATGGACCGCCCCTGTTGTTGGTGGGATCTCCCGGCGAGATCGTTCTTGTGGTGGGAACAGCGGCAGCCGGTGTCACAGCACTAGCCGGTTCGACCATGGGGTACCTCAGGGGGAACCTGGCCATCTGGGAGCGGGTTCTCCTTGGGGTCGGGGCTGTTGCGCTCATCTTCCCGGACCCTGCTTCGGATGGATTCGGACTTCTTGTGCTCATGCTTATCTTTTTTCGCAGGACTCCTCAAGACCAGAGGCTCCAGAAGACCCTTGAAGATCAAGAGTAAGGTCCTGAGTGGGCTCACATTCGCTCTTTCGGCTTTTCTGGCCGGGTGCGGGGGAGAGGGCGGACTTGGGAGACAGGA
>JBDHMC010000406.1:0-2916 GCA_039656355.1 Gemmatimonadota bacterium
GGACCGGCCCTGGAATCCCACGCCCACATGGTGGATGAGCGGTTGAAGTTGGAGGATCTGGAAGCTGCGTCACGAGGGTACCAAGGAATCATCGAGTCGGTGCTGGGAGTAGAAAACTGAGGGTGGTGCCGGCTGTTTCGACACCACCCCCGTTCCGGCCGTCCGTGTTCTTTATCGGATCGCGCCCGGCTCCATCTCCAAAAGCTCTAGGGACTGGGCTGTCTCCACCAGGCGCACGAATTCGCTCCGATACCCTTCCTTGTCCGGGCCCAGGGCGCTCCTTGCCAATCGGATCACATCGGAAATGGCGAAGTCCGCACAGTACTCCGACTCCCGCAGTAGCATGCCCCACGCAGCCACAGCACCCGCAAATCGGAGGTCCGTGGAGGCTGGCCCGGCTTGATCCATGACCGGAAGATCAAGGAGCTTGCTCACGTCTTCGTTCGGCTCCTTGTATCTGAGCTTGACGAACAAGAGCTCCTGAGAGTCCCCGGACTCAGGCCGGGTCACGCTGGTCTGATACCGGAGGGAGTCCAATCCTCGGACGTCGATGGGGCTCTCCACTCCTACGGGGATGACCTCGTAGAGTGCGGTGACCGAATGCCCCGCGCCGAGGTCACCGGCGTCCTTGGCGTCATCAGCGAAGTCTTCTGCCGCCAGAAGCCGGTTCTCGTACCCGATGAGTCGATAGGCCGCTACGCGAGTAGGGTTGAACTCCACCTGGAGCTTCACGTCCTTGGCGATGGTGAGCAACGTGCCGCCCATTTCGTTCACCAAAACTTTCTTAGCTTCCAGAGCCGTGTCGATATAGGAGAAGTTGCCGTTCCCGTGGTCTGCGATCTGCTCCATCTTGGAGTCCTTCAAATTTCCGGTACCGAAGCCCAAGACCGTGAGGAACGTCCCCTGCTCCCGCTTTTCTTCAATGAGGCGAATCATCTCCGCGTCACTGGACACACCCACGTTGAAATCACCGTCCGTGGCCAGAATGACCCGGTTGTTGCCTCCTTCGAAGTGATGCTTGGCGGCAACGTCGTAGGCCAATCGGATGCCTGCACCACCGGCAGTCGAACCTCCGGCTTCCAAGGATTGGATGGCGTCGAGGATCGACTCTTTTTCAGACCCTGGAGTGGAGGGAAGGACCAGGCCAGCAGCTCCAGCGTAGACCACGATGGCCACCCGGTCTTGAGGCCGGAGTTGATCCACCAACAGCCCGAAGGCCGTCTTCAGAAGAGGCAGCTTGTCGGGACTATTCATGGACCCGGAGACGTCAAGCAGAAACACCAGGTTGCTGGGCGGTGCCTCGGTCATGTCCACGGGCCGCCCTTTTAGCGCGATCCGGACGAGTCGATGGAGGGGCTGCCACGGTGCCGGTGCCACTTCCGTGTAGATGGCCAGCGGAGCCTCACCGTCAGGGCCCGCGTCCCCGTAAGAGAAATAATTGATGAGCTCTTCGATACGGACTGCATCGATGGGTGGGCGGACTCCATCGTGAATGAAACGGCGGACGTTTGCATACGAAGCCCGGTCCACATCGATGGAGAAGGTGGAAAGAGGATTCTTCGCCGCCAGAAGGAAGACATTCTCCTCGATGCGACCGTAGGATTCGGTATTGAAGTTGGGATTGAAACGGCCAGCAAGGTCTTGCCGGAACATCGTTGCTCCCACCACCGAGGGCATTCTACGTGCCTCTTCGGCGGTTACCGTGGAACCCCGGATCACAATCGCGTCCATGGCCATGGACGCCGGAGCCAGGGTGAGGTCGAAGGTATTCGAACCCTCCGATAGCCTGACCTCCCTCTGGTTGGTGGCGTACCCGAGAAACTGGACGACAATGGTGATTCGCCTACCGGCCCAGCTGTCCGGAAGATTGAGGGTATAGACGCCGTACAGGTCCGTCACGGCTCCCAAAGCTCCTCCGTCAACGGAGACCTGCGCCCCCTCAAGTGGGCTTCCAGTAACCTTGTCCGTAATCCGACCGGTCAGGACAACCTCAGGGGAGGGCCCAATGGACCGGACAGTGGACTGCTTCCTTGCCGTGTCCTCCAGAGGAAAAGAAATGACCCCGAAAAACAACAACAACCCGATTCGATAGGCTAACATGATCATCCTCCTCTTCCCTGTGATACACACCCCGGAAGGTTCCGTTGCTGTGGGCGTTCTGATCCTAGGTGACGCTCAAGGGACGAGGAGTTGCACAACTGGACCCTGGCCCAGGGGGTAGAGGGGGAGGAGGTTCTTCCTCCAGGAGCCCTCCAGGGAAGCGGTGTTTCAGTTCACTCAGGAGGACGGGAGGCGGGTGGAGATCCAGACGGTCCGGTAGACAGCGGTGCCAATGGTTCCGATGGCGATGACTGTGACTACGAGGGCCAGGAGGGTACCGGGAGGTTGGCCAATCCACCCAGCGACGGCTGAATCGAGGAGGCCCGCGAAACCGATAAGCAGGAGCCTCTCCGCCCTCTGCATGATTCCCACCTTGCAGGTGACGCCCTGGCTTTCTCCTCTGGCCCGGGTGTAACTGACCAGGAGAGACCCCCCCAGGGCCAGGGCCACCATCAAAGACATGAGAGGCCGGGTGTGGAAATAAATGGCCAAGCCTCCAAACACACCGACTTCCGCGAACCGGTCCAGCGTGGAATCCAGGAAGGCGCCTTTCGGGGAAGCGAGCCCGAGAGTCCGGGCAACACGTCCATCAAAGACATCTGCGGTTCCTCCCAGAAAGACGCACCACCCTCCCAACACCGGCATGCCGAGGGCGAAGGCCACGCCAGCTGCTATGCCGAACGCTGCACCGGTGAGGTTGAAGAAGAGGGGGGAGAGTCCGGCCTTTAGAGCCAAGCCGACGGCCGGCCCAATGGACCATAGGAACCAGGTTCGTACGAACCCCCCCAGGACAAATGTGCCTCGCTGCTTCGATTC
>JBDHMC010000407.1:0-2913 GCA_039656355.1 Gemmatimonadota bacterium
AAGCTCCCTGATCGGTAATGGCGAACTGCACGCCCTTCCCAAGAAGATCCTCATAGCCAGGGCATTTCAGCTTTATGGGCTCGAAGGCCCCTTTCCCCCCTGCCAGAAGAAGGGTCCGAGTCAAAAACTGGCCCCGTTTTCCGCGAAGGACGATAAGGTCCCCATCCCGATCGAAGGCCGAGACCTCTTCGTTCAGGATCACCTGGGGATCGAATTGGAGGGCCTGGGTGACGAGTTCCTGACCCAGATCCCGGGCCAGAACTTTCGGAAAGCCGCCCACATCATAGATGTACTTTTCCGGATAGAGGGCCGTGAGCTGGCCACCTAACTCAGGAAGAGAGTCGATTATCCGAACCGACATCTCTCTCATCCCGGCATAAAAGGCCGCGTACAGGCCGGTTGGCCCACCCCCAATGACGGTGATATCGCTTATGTCCTGGAGAGATCGCTCCATTCTCAGCTCCAGAGATCAGAAGTCGAAAAGAGGAGGTTCTTCCGGATTCAAGGCGAGGCGGGCTGCGTCCCGGACCACCTCCCGGGCGTTTTCGTAATCCACTGCATCGACGGCTTCGAGAAGGGCGACCCATAGACATTCGGTGATCCCTTCGGCTTCCTCGGGTACCGGCTCTCCTGCCTCCGAAACCATCAGGAAAAAGGTGCAGTGTTTGTGAATTAGCCGCCCTCTGAGACGGAAGTACCAATCAATGGTTCGAAGTTTGGGACCCAGCTTCAGATCCGTAAGTCCCGTCTCCTCGGTGACCTCCCGCAAACCAGCGTCCTCTGGGCCCTCGGATCCCTCCAGGTGCCCCTTCGGAAGTCCCCAATTCCCATACGGATCATTGATGAGGAGAGCGTGAATTTGCCCCTGGATCCTCCTGAGGACGACCCCACCGGCACTCCACTCCTCCCGGGCCCCGCTACCGGATTGGAGACCGGAACGAGCGCTCTTGAGGGGCGGGTTCCCGTCCTTCGATCTCACAGGATCCCTTCCTCAGAATATAGAGAGTCGGACATAGCGCTGCGGGTTCTCCTGGAGGTCCTTGAGAAGAGCGGAAAGCTCTCCCAAGACGTTCTGGGCTCGGGCAACAATGATCGTGTCATTCATGAGGAGCCCAAAGGCTCCCTGCCCGGCCTCCACCTTGGCCGTCATGCGATCCAGACGAGCAAACGTGGAATCTACCCTCATGATCATGCCCTGAGCCCCCTGGGTCGCAGCGCTCACCTCTTGGGAAAGGGTCTTCAGGTTGGCCAATGTTGCACGGGCATCCAACATCAGAGAGTCGGTGGTAGGTGCCCCCAAGAACTCTTCTGCCCGCGTGAAGGTCAGCCGGGCCGCATGGGCTGCCTGACCAAGCTCCACCGCCGAAGTCTCGAACTCGGAAGCGAGATCAGAGACAGCACCAGCTTGGGCTTCCACGAGCAACCGCAGTCGTTCACTCACCTCTTGAATGTTATTGATAGCCTGACTGAGGTTTCGGGCCGTTTCTTCGGTAAAAGCCTCCTCCACGCGCTCGGTCAGAACACTCAGATTCGCAGAAATCTGGTCAGCCGCAGCGGTAAGACGAGAGAAATCCGGGAGCGCGTACCCCCCCATCACCCCCGATTCATCCGGTTGATAGAAGTTGAACTGGGAATGGTCACCGAGGTTCACGATCTCGGCCTGCCAGTCACCAAACATGGATTCTGGAGCCAGCAGGACCGCCCGGTTTTCGGGGAGAACCACCTCGTCCCTGATTCTCATGCGCACCCGAACCGCGCCTCCGTCCGGCTCCACCATGATCTCCTGGACCTGTCCGATGGTCACCCCTCGGAGTTTGACCGAGTTCCCCCTCATGAGCTGGCCCACTTCCTGGAAGAGAGCCTCGACTTCTTGGGTCCCTCGGCCGAAGCTGGCGTCTTGAAGCCAAAGGGTCCCGAAAACGGCAGCAACCACTCCGGCAACTATCACCAACCCGACCATGATTTCTAATCGGCGTGTCATCCCGCCTCCTCCAGGAGCTCGGGTCTCCCCTCGATGAATCCTTTGACCACCGGGTCTGGGCAGGCCCGGAGTTCCTCCGGGGTCCCAATGAATCGGATCACGCCCGAGAAGAGCATTCCGATTCTGTCCGCTACCCTGTACGCGCTATCCATATCGTGAGTGATCAGCACCGAGGTGACCTTCAACTCCTCACGGGTTCTAATGATGAGACGGTCGATCACCGTCTTCGTCACAGGGTCCAAACCTGTCGTGGGCTCATCGTAGAGAAGGTACTCGGGTTGAGTGGCGATGGCCCTGGCCAAACCGGCCCTCTTCTTTTGTCCCCCCGACAACTGGGCCGGGTACCGATCTTCATACCCCTCCAACTCCACCAGTGCCAAGCATTCCTTGACCCTCCTCTTGATGAAGTCCTCGGTCATACCGGGAACCCGCTGGAGCCCCATCCCCACGTTTTCAAAGATGGTCTGAGAATCAAAGAGGGCGGCGAACTGAAAAACATACCCCACGTTCCTGCGAACCTCGTTGAGCTCCTCGAGGTTCATATCTCCCAGATTCCTCCCATCCACCCAGACCTCACCCCGATCCGGTTTCAGGAGACCGACAACGTGCTTCAGGGCCACGGATTTCCCGGACCCGGACTGGCCGACGATGGCCAGAGTCTCGCCAGGTTGAACCTCCAGGGAGAACCCCCTGAGGACCTGGTTGGCCCCGAAGGCTTTGTGGACGTCCTTCAGGACGATACTCACAGCAACGTCGCCGCCCAGAAGGCGTCCAGGACCAAGATGACCATACTGCTCACCACCACCGCCCGGGTGGTGGAGAGCCCAACCCCTTCTGCCCCACCCCTGGTGGTGAATCCGAAGAAACACCCGATGGAGGTGATCGTCAGGCCAAAACTCAGGGACTTTATGACCGCGAACTGTACGTCCCAG
>JBDHMC010000408.1:0-3153 GCA_039656355.1 Gemmatimonadota bacterium
CCAAAGCCTGAACGGCCTCTTCACCATCAGGTTGGGCCCGGATCAGCTCCTGCAGGAACTCCAGGTGCGACTCCCGGTTCTTCTCGATGGCTTGGAAAAGAGCTTGCTCCTGCTGGGGATCCTGTGCGGCACCGGCTCGCAACTGGTGGGGACACAGCACGAGCCTGAGTACAGCGATCAACCGCAGCACAGCTCGGCTGCTCATAGTCATCTCCTTGGGATCCGACGAGGGTCCGGGTGGACCAGGACGTGGGATCCAACTTGTAGAGAGGTTGTGAGACAGACCACCGGCCCTTCAACAATCAGGAGAAGATGAGCAGACCGTCCGCTCTCGGATTCCAGTCCGGCATGGTCGAACTTACACCCCAATATCGGGTTGGCCTGTAAAGGAAGATCCAGGGAGCATCGTCACGGATGATCGAGTAAATCTGCCGGTAGATGGCCTGCCGTTCCGAATCGGGGCTCGTCGCCTGAGCTTGTCCAATCAGCGAGTCTACTTCCCTGTTCTCGTATCCCTCCCACCAGGGACCCCGGAGTCCCGAGTGGATTTTCTCCCTCAGGACACGGTAGGTGCTTCGTGGGCTGGAGTCGAAAGCGGCTGCGTCGTTGATCCTTTTCTCCCTGACCATCTCCGAGTAGGCCGCCCGGTCCTGGTGTTCGACGATTTCCAGGGTGATCCCGATCCGGCTGTACTGTTCCACCATCATCCGCGCCAAATCGGGGGCTTCATCGGGCATCGCCGAGGGAATATCGAAGACCAGGGTCAAACCATCTTCGTAACCAGCCTCCGCAAGGAGACTTTCCGCCTTGTCGGGATCATAGGGATAGACAGGGGTCTCCGGGTTATAGCCGAAGTGATGCGGGGTCAGGTAGCCATTGAGGGGTTTCGCGGCCCCTTGCTTGATCTCGGCGATGATCTCATCAACATCAAGGGCATAGTTCAAGGCCTGCCGTACGCGGCGGTCAAGTCCCGGACCTTCAAGGGCGTTGAGCATGAAGATGATGGCCAATCCACTATCCCATTCATGGGCCAAAGCCCTGCCATTCTCCGTAATCCGCTGCCAGCCCTCGATCCCGATACCGGATGCAATCTCAGCCTCACCGTTCAACACGGCCTCCACCCGCTTTCCGGAATCACCTTCGGCAATCCAGATGATCTCCCGGTAATCCGGAGTCTTCCCCCAGTATTCGTCATGTGCCGCCAGGACGAGCAGGGTGTCGCTTTGCTCGATGATCTTGTACGGGCCACTGCCCACAAATTCATCGGGTAGCTTGTCCAACTCCTCGGCGGGGCCAATCGGCATTGCCACCAGGAGGTCCAGGAGATCCGCCATAGGGTCTTCGGTGACAATCCTTACTGTCGAGTCATCCAGAGAGGAAATCTCGGCCGTGCCCAAATAGCTGATGTACACACCCTGGGTCCCGAAGGCCCCCCCGATGGCCGGGTCAAGAACCCGGTCCAAAGTGGCGACGACGTCGGAGGCGCTCAGCACTTCGCCGTTATGAAATCTCACCCCATCCCGCAGATAGAACGTCCAGCTCCGAGCATCTTCTCCGACCTCCCATCTCTCGGCCAAGGCGGGCTGATATTCCCCTTGTTCATCCAGTCTCACAAGGGCTTCATAAATGGAGAAGAGGATGCTCAGCCGGTTGGACGAGTCGCTGGCGATATGGGGATCCCCGATCGACACGGAAGACTGCACGACGGTCAGGACAGACGGCGCGACATCCATAGGAGGAGACCCGCAATTCGAAGACAAGATCAGGGCGAAGACCGCGCTGAGAGAGAAGCCACGGGACAATATCTTCTTCGAAAGATTGCTGTTCATCTTTGAACACCTCCGGCGGATAGAAAGGCGGTCGATAAGCTATCCGATCGCCTAGAGGCCTGCAAAGCTGGTTGGTACTTACGGAGGAGGAAATCTTAGGCACACCGCTGTCCAAACCCGTCTCCCGCACTAGGTGGTAGTTCTCGGTTGCCGCCCTTTAACGGGTTGGCTATGGTCCGCCATTCATTACCTAACATCGAGGAACTTCCATGTGTGTGAACAAACCGGCTCTTCTTGGGTTTCTTTTCGCGCTAACCACCCTCTCCTGTGGCAAACAAGAGGCGGATCTTGTCCTTACCAATGGTGATGTCTACACGGTTGAGGAGGGTCAGCCCTGGGCCAGAGCTATCGTGATATCCGGCAACGAAATCACGGCTGTCCTCGAGGATGAGAGCGAAGCCGAGGCCTTCATAGGACCGGGAACCCGTATCGTCGACCTCGAGGGGAAACTCGCGGTACCTGGGTTCATTGATGCCCACGTTCATTTTTCCGGATTCGCGGCCCAGCAGCACGACATCATGCTGATGAACGTTGATAGCGACGAGGGACTATTGGAGGAGCTGAGTCGGGTTGTACCACTGGTGGGCGAAGGCGAATGGATTACCGGAGGGGAATGGTCCGGGGCTATCCAATGGATGGCTGGAACAGGCGAACTCAACGCCGAGGGAGTGTCTGACCGCTGGGAGCCAGATCGGTTTTCCATCGATGAACTCACAAGAAACAACCCCTGCTTTTTGAGCAGTTACGACGGAGACCTCTACTTGGCCAACACGGCCGCCCTGGAAGCCGCAGGTCTCGAAAACGAAACCCTGGAGGGAATGCAGTTGAGCGAGGGGGTGCCCACCGGTTTGATCTATCGGGGATCCCCTGCCATCGACCGCCTCAGGGCGGCCGTCAAGCCAAAGTCCGAAGAGCGGATCCTGAACGAATACCGGACCGGGTTTGAGAAGTTGGCAGAGATGGGAATCGTTGAAATCCACGATATGATAAGGAGTTTCTCCCAGGTAGAGCGCTTGGTGAAGCTACAGGAAAGCGGTGAATTGACCTCCCGAGTATGGGTCCGGCCGTGGCTTGATCTGTCCCCAGACGAAGGAACGCGACTACTTCCTTCGATACGGTGGGTTCAAGAGCGCGAACGACGGGTTTCTCGGATCCCGCGGCGCCATGTTGTTCGAGCCGTATTCCGACCGACCAGACTACAAAGGCCACTACCAGGAGTACAACAGCGACGCGGACCAGCCTGGCAGTCTGGTAGGAAATCCCGACGTCTTTTACAACTACTGTAAGGCGGCCATCGAACACGGTTTTTCAGTCGATTCGCATG